>CAYUAK010000001.1:0-13299 GCA_964442765.1 uncultured Tannerella sp.
AAGCGCTGAAGATATCAGAGACATTTTCAGCATTTGATTATATCAAAGAGAGTGGTTACAGTTTCAAACTTGTAATGTCTTTGCTGATTATTATGGTTGTTATGGCTAAGAAGACAGTATATGCTTCCTTGCCTGAATTAACGGATTTTACCTGTGGATATATCTGAATATCAGCGAAAAGAACTAAAAAAAGCCATTTATGTAGCAACTAAACGATTTTCTATTAGATTGAATATCTGATTGTTATAAAATTGAATAGTAACTAAAAATCAAAAAATATTGCATAATATGCTGATATATATCTATTTGCAAAAGTAAAATCCGTTTAAGAAAGTTTAATAGAAATATATTAGTTGCTACATATTCGCATAATAATCAATCATTCCGCTGATACAGAGAGGACTGAAAAAGTAAAATCCGTTTAAGGTCATGATATCAAGGCCATCCTCAAACGTATGTTTGAAATACGTCTGAGAAAGGGTTTTGGAGCTATTCTGAAACGAAAAAAGATAGTCATGAACTTCTTCAACTGCCAAGTCTAACGGAGTGCGTCCGAAATAAAGCGATATTGTCGCTATATGGCTGCAATAGAACGCAATAGTACGCTTGCTTTTGCCCGTAAGCGACATGGAACGGATGAAACGGTAAAGCAGGGCGGGAAATCCAACAACTTGCTCAATAGCAAGGTCTACAAGATTCTTATTAACTTGCTTGCTTTCTTTTTTTCTTGATTTCACAGTGCATAATAATTAAAATGATTACTTTTGCAAAATTAATATGAACATCCTTTGCAGCCAAACTATTTGGCATATTTTTTGAAACATGGTAATTATTAACTTATTACGCGATAAGGCTGGAACAACAACTACCAGTAGGTATAGTTCAACAAGCGGGTTGGCGTAATGGAGGAAGAAGCCCGCAAAAATGGCAGTGCGTAATTGAAAGGAAGAGCCCCGCTGAAAGGTAGTGGAAGTTGCTACTGCGCCAAGCCGCCACCACGTTAAGCGCAAGCAGAGCGACAGTGCAGTGCTGACAATGAAACATTAAACTTTAAAGAAATTATCACATATGATTTATCAACGATTAAAATGCAAGTAAAAATGAGTCAAGATAATAAAAGTTTTAAATTATTGTTTGTTGATATAAGCAAACAGTTCAAAGAGTTGAATAAACATTTCATTTGGTTGTTAATTGCCACTATAGGATGCTGGGGAATACCTAGTGCCATTGCTCAACCAATTGCTATATTATTAGTGTTTTTAATTACTGTATTTCAACTTGAGCAATTTTTAAAAATCATTTTTAAAAAATACAATGCAATCAAGGATTTGTATGGGTTGGTTCTCACTGCCAATCGGCTAAAATTTGTTAAGCGAAAGATGCGTCAACTCGTGATACAACAAATTTGGATAAGTATATCTTGTTTGATTTTTGTGTTTCTTTCTTTTTTCTTGATTGGAGTTAAATTAGGAAGCGGTTTGGCAACCGCACATAAATCAGGCAAAATTTTAGAATTTTTTCTTTCAATGTAAGAGGCTTTTTTGTAAGGAATCAAAAAAAATTCGTATCAAATCGGCACATTTGACGTTGCATGATTATGGTAGCGGCGCGTATCTGCTGTTTCTTCATTCGGTCGAAAACAAAAGTTGGTATAATATCTTATTGCAACTGATAAACACCTCCTTTTGCGGTATCGAAATCGGTTAGTACGGTCTCTTTCAGTGCGAGTTTTGAGTTGGTTGTCATCGTATTACTGCCTATCACAGGCTTTGTAGGCTCGGCTATTGGGAAAAATGGGTTTGGGTTTTTGCCGGTAGCTGGTTTGGCCTGCGAACCAGCAACCGTAACAGGTGAATGAGTACGCAATCTACAATTGCCTCCTAAAGTAGAACGGATTGTTGCCGAGGTCAGCCTGCCGTTTTGCCATTCCATATCGACCTCAAAACCACCTCTGGCGCGCAGTCCTTTCACTTTGCCGTTGGGCCAGGCATCGGGCAACGCGGGCAGTAGAAATATTTCCCCGCCATGGCTTTGGAGAAGCATCTCGGTGATACCTGATGTGCCGCCGAAATTACCGTCTATTTGAAACGGAGGATGGGCATCGAAAAGGTTCGAGTAGGTGCCGCCGCCGCGCATGTTCACATCGGTTGCGTCCACGTGTGTAAGGCCGTTTTTAAGCATCAGATAGGCATGGTTGCCGTCTTCTAAGCGCGCCCAAAAATTGATTTTCCATGCCATAGCCCAGCCCGTACCGCCGTCGCCGCGTAACAGTAGCGTTTGTTTCGCCGCCTGCGCCAGTTCGGGTGTGACACGGGGCTGTATTTGTTTGCCGGGGTGAAGCCCGTAGAGATGTGAGACATGGCGATGTTGTGGGTCTACGTCGTCGAAGTCGAGGAACCATTCCTGTAACTGTCCTTTTGAACCGATATGGGGCGGATAAAGCTCGGCGCGGACATCCTCTAATTGCTTGCGGAAAACGGCGTCGGTGCGCAGTATCTTCGATGCTTCGATGCAGTTAGTAAACAGATCCCAGATGATAGCCATGTCCATGGTTGTGGCTTTACATATCTCTCCCACCTGCGACTGTCCTTTTTTGTCGAAATAACGGAAGGTGTTTTCGGGCGACGAGGAGGGGTTGGTCATCCAATAGCCGCTCGCATCCCGAACTATCCATCCGAGCAGGAACTGTGCCGCGCCTTTCATCAGCGGGTAAGCCCTTTCGCGCAGGAACTGTTCGTTGCCGCCAAAGGCGTAATGTTCCCACAGGTGTCGTGCGAACCAGCCTCCGGCCATCGGCCAGCACGACCAGCGTGGCGTCGACCGCGAATCGGTATCGAAACGACCTGCCGGATAGCTCATTGCCCATACATCGGTGTTATGCGCCGCTGTCCATCCATCGAGACCATAGTTGATTCTCGCTGTCTGGGCACCGTTGATAGCCAGCGACTGCAGGAAGTCGAACAACGGCTCATGGCACTCCTGCAAGGCGGTAAGCTCGGCAGGCCAATAGTTCATTTCGGTATTAATATTGACGGTATAGTTGCTCCCCCATGGTGGCTGAACATGACGGTTCCATATACCTTGCAAGTTGGATGGCTGCGTGCCGGGTCGCGAGCTTGCAATGGTAAGGTAACGTCCGAACTGATAGTATAGCTCAACTAATCCGGGGTCGCCGGTTTGGGCAAAACGGTTCAGACGCCGATTCGTAGGTATCGTGTCGTAAGCGGCTTTGTCGGTCCCTAATTGCAGCTCTACGCGGTTGAACAATGAGCTGTAATCGTCTAAATGCCTTCTCAGCAGGGTGGTATATAAGGCCTCGCTGTTAGCAGAGTGGCTAAGCGCTTTTTGCAGATGTGAGGTGGCTTCGGTAGCAGGGTTTTTTCCCTGTAAGCCGGGCGACTTGTCAAAGCCGTTGAAACTTGTTGCTGCCGAGAGTATAACGACAACGCTGTTAGCATTGCGGACACTGAGCCGGTCGTTGTTTTTCTGTATTGAGCCGCCTTTCGGCAGTATCTTAGCATGTACCTCGAAGTTCATCCCCTCGCCCTTGTCGTTATCGGCGTATACTATTTGCGGCTCATCGGGACGGTGCGCCACATATTCGGGCGCTTTGCCTTTCAAAACCAAATAGTCGTCCTCATGAGCCGTGACGGAGAAATGTAGTTCGCTTGTCAGAGACACATCGAAGTTGAGCGAGCCTTTCTTACTGCTTTCTATCCTGACGACCATCACCTGGTCGGGATAAGAGATAAAACCGGTACGCTGATAGGTGACGCCTCCCGAACTGAATTTTACATTTGCGACAGCCTCGCTGATGTTTAAGTCGCGATAGAAAGCGGTCGTTGTCGTATCGGCATTGGTCATTTTCAGATGCAGGTTCGCCATCGGCTGGTAGCGCGCCGAGTACAGCCCCTGTGCATTTTCACGCCACAATTGTGCAGCTTTGATATAGTCGCCGGCATCGATAGCCTTGCGTATGTCGGGCATAGCAGGTAAGGCTTTGGGGTTATTGCCGTCGCGCGGTGCGCCCGACCATAGCGTATTTTCATTTAACTGAAAATATTCGTTGAATGGCTTACCGTAAACCATTGCCCCTATACGTCCATTACCCAAAGGCAACGCTTCTTCCCAGACAACTGCCGGACGGTCGTACCATAGTTTTAACTGTTTATTCTCCTGTCCGTCGGTACATCCTATCAGACAAACGGTCATTAATACATAAAATCTAATGATTGTTTTCATATTTATCTTGTATAAGCTTTCTTCAATTGCTCTCTTTCAACTATTTCTGTCGCCCACACAAAGTCGACGACTGCTTCTTTTGCGTTCAGCATTTGTGGGAAATTAATATAAAGGTATGTGCCTGAAGGTATAAACACGATGCAAAATAATCTAATTTAATTCAATATCAATAGTAAAATTTTCCCTAAAACGTGTAATATTTTTTCATCAATTTATTTTTTTTAATTCTCCCTTTGAAGGGGTATGGGGTCACTCCCCCTTTGAAGCTGTGTCTGCCGCCGTGTCTGCCGACAGGCAGGACAGGCAGGGGGGCAGGGGGATGTGGGGATGTCCTTAATAATCATGTCGTTTGGTGTGTTTGTTTTACAAACTCATGTATATTTCAATTTATATTTTGCCTCGTTTTTTCTGTATTCGCGCCATACGATTTCAAAGGGAGCATCGTGTTGCGGAACAGGACGGACGTTTTCCCAACGGATATCGAAGCCTTCGGACGAGCAGGTTATTTCCTGAATTTTTGAGGATAACCGTCCGTTGTCGGATGTAAATTTTAGCAAGCCGGGAATATCGGTTGTCCCGTTTGCATCGGGGATGACGAAAGAGCCTCTACTACCGCCTCTGGTGTTTATATAATCCTCCATAGCAGCGACATATACCCATTGCGCTAATAACAAATCCACATTTTCAAAGGCTACAATCAAGTCTTCCGGATGGTTCAGCACGGTTTGTTGTGCTATTGTCTGTAATTCATCGACTGCTTCGTCTTTTATCTTGTGTATGTTCTCTGCTGAACGTATGTGTGCGGCAAACTCCGACATTCGTAAACTGAGTTGGGCGCGTATTTCTTGGGGCGTTTTTCCGTGTTCGTTTTCAAAAAAATGCCTTGCCATATCTATTTTGGGAGCTATTTTATCGGCGGCTAATTTTCTGAACTCATCATCGGGCAAGAACGGACTGGTGTAATTGCGAGTTATAAACATAGCAGCGCGGGTACTGCCAACCTGTCCGGCGTTTAAAGCACTTCCTCCCGGACGATACACGCCATGCGTTCCAGCCGCTTCGCCTACTGCAAAGAGATGGAGTATATTGGTTTCCCACCAACTGTTGACGGCCAATCCACCATTGTTATGTTGGGCGCAGACGGCTATTTCGAGCATTTCGGTTGCCAGGTCGATGCCGTTATTACGATACAAGTCGATAGCTGGCTGGTTGATATGCGCCAGTCGTTCAATGGGTGTGGCTTGAAGTGTTCCGGCTTTTTTGAGATAGTCGTAGGCATCCTTTCCCAGATTAATAAAATCAGGTTGTAAAGCGGAGGGGTTCTGTCGGAAATCAAGGAATACACGACGTCCATTTTGATGTATCTCCCTGTGTACCAGAATGTCTATCAACGACGACCCGTAGTTAGCTATTTTACGGATATCAAACGGCCATTGGTATCCTTTGAGGAAGATGGCAGTGAGCATTTGTTGCGGTACTGGGAAATAATCGTCAAGGAACTCGCGGGCGTCATGCCCTTGTCGGTCGGTAGAGACATAGCGGGGTATCACCTGCTGGTAGCTCCCCGATAGGTTCCACCGGAACTTGACTGAAGCCATGCCATACTGCCACTCGGTAAGGTTTCGTCCTGCAACCCCGGCCTCGAAGGCAATCCCGTTAGAGCCAGTCTGGCTTTCGGGATACACACTACAACTGTACAATCCTGCCGGCCCGCCGGTAGCTAAGACAACATTTGTACAGTTGAAAAGTGTGAAGAGGCTATTAAGGTCAGGTTTTAGGCTTCGGTCTTTATCAAGTAAGGCAGCTTTATTCAGCGCTAACAGGCCTTTACACACCCCGTTATCGGTGATGAGCCCAACCACCTTATATCCATCAAAAATACGGATTTTTTTTGCCTTAACCTGCGCTTCTAATTTTTCCGTTATAAAGCGCGATGTCAGAGGCCCTGCGCTGGTAGCCCGTTGTCGCGGGTCATGGTCGGTTTTATACCCAACATATTCGCCGTATTCCGAATGCGGAAAAGGCACGCCAATATCGGCTAACCGGCAAAAACATCGTATCGACAGCGCCGCCTCGCAAAGCGCCAGGTCACCGTGCATACATCCCCCATCGAAAAGCGTCTTTGCCATATCTAATACGCTATCCGCCTCGTCTCCGGCAAGCGTCATCTTGTAGTAGGTCTGTTTATCGGAACCGGTATTGCGGCTCGTCCCCATGTTAAGGCCTTCAGTGACAATGGCCACATCCGTCTGCCCAAAGTCAAACAGCCTGTCGGCAGCATTCAACCCCGCCGCCCCACTCCCCACTACGATCGTATTAAATGAATAAATTTCCATATTAAATCCTCCTAATATGAAACCCCCCGTCTACATTTATAACTTCGCCTGTCGAATAGGGTAAAGCGCCACTTGCAAAAACTGATACTGCTTTGGCCACATCTTCGGGCGAGCCCCATCGTGCGATAGGAAAGACGCCATCGGCAATCATCCGGTCGTATTTTTCGGTGACAGGGGCAGTCATGTCTGTGCGTATGACGCCCGGACGTATTTCATACACACGGATACCATGCGCTGCCAACCGGTCGGCAAACAGCGTCGTCATCATGCTGATAGCCGCTTTCGACATGCAGTATTCCGGGCGGTTCACAGATGAGGTATACGCCGAGATAGAGGAGATATTGATGATGATGCCATCGTTCTGCCATATCATCCGGTGGGCTACCGCCTGCGACATAAAAAAAGTACCCTTGATATTAACGCCAAACACGTAGTCGATGCTTTCTTCGCTCGTTTCGAGTATGTCGGCGCGCACTTTTGGCGCAACACCGGAGTTATTGATTAGTACATCAATGCGCTGGTATTTTTCAATCACTTTTTCGACGAAGTTATAACAATCGGCCACTTTGACGATGTCTCCGCGAAAATAAAAGGTATCCGAGCCAGTCCTTTCGAGCCGGCCAAGTTTGTCCCACACATCCGTTCTGATGTCGAAAATAGCAATATTAAACCCATCGGCTGCCAACTGCTGCGCCGTTGCAAAGCCGATACCTCCGGCGCCACCTGTAATAATAGCTGTCTTTTTCATATTATAATTTTTAATTCCCCCAATTCCCCCTTTGAACGTTCCTTGATGATAAAATTTGAAGTTTCACTGTGCTTACAACCCGCAGGTTTCGCGCCAAAGAGGCAGATACACCGAGCTGTCTCTAATAACACATCCGGTTTTTCCGTTATAGCGCATCAGTTCGGTACATTTGTTGCACGTGATACAGCACTTTTCCCGCTTCATGGCGCCTTCGGTCATTATATCCTGTGCAAAGTCGGGATAGGCAAACGACTGCCTGCCAAAGCCTGCTTGATCCATCCAGCTTTGCTCGATACAGCCGGCTGCAATATTAGCCCCGAACTCACGAAACCAGCTAAAACCCGTCCCAACAATCGTCATTTCGGGAGCGGCGTCTTTCATCTCTTTTATTATATAAAGCATTCGCGCCGCCGATTCGATGGGGTGTTCGGGCGCTTTTTTAAATCCTATATCTGCCGGACGGCCAATATGGGGGTTGAAGTACGGATTGCCGGTTGTGATATTTACTAAATGTACACCTTTTTCCCACAACAGTTGTATCAGTCGTCGCGGTTCGTCCAATGCAGGAAAGCCGTTTGCGTCCGTACCCCAGCCGTATGGATAAGGAATAGCATCGTAAGCGTTGAGTCTGACAGCGATGTCTATGTCTACGTGGACTTTCACCTTGTCGATGATGTTTAGTAAGAAGCGTACACGGTTATCGAAGCTGCCGCCATACCATCCTTCACGGGTATGTGCCGATAGCAGCTCGGAGATAAGGTAACGGTGACAAGACTTGATATCAACCGCATCAAAACCGGCTTCCTTTGCTAAAAGCGCTGTCTCTACAAAGCTATCCTCTAAATTTTCTAACTCTTCGTCGGTAATCAATCGTCTGTTTGGGTTTGAGACCGGGTCGAGGATGGGGTTCTCCGCTACGGCTACAATAGCGGTAGCGCCGGGATAAGGCTTACTGTATCTTCCTGCATGGGTCAGTTGGAGAATAGTATAGGGGCTTTCTTTTGCTTTCAGCTTTTTGAAGGCCGGCAAAGTGTTCTGGTTCAGGTAGAGATGCCGGGCATTGCCGCGTCCTTCGTTGCTGATAGCACAGGCTTCGACCCATAGCAACCCCGCTCCTCCGGCGCTCAGACGCTCATAACGGCGGAAAGTGAGTTCGGTGGGGGCGCCTGCTGCTGTGCCGTCACAACCCTCCATGGGGTGATTGACTAAACGGTTAGGTAATAGCTTACCGTTGAGCTTAGAAGAGGTTTTCAGGGCAGCTAAACTTTCCGAAACAGGCAATTCAACGTCTGCCCTGGTTATGTCTTCTTTGAGTTCATCTAAATGACGGTAATTAAATTTTTTATGCTCCATTTTGTACTTAAAATAATTTGCAAATATAGGGGTTATTGGGGGGAATACAAAATTTTGGTGAGATAATATTTTTAAAACACAGTGGACACGGAGGGGCACGGCAGAGTTACACAGAGATTTTTTTTGGTAAAAAGAATAAGTTTTTCTACTTTTGCATAATTTTATTGGACTTTAAAAAAGAAATTACATGAAACAGAAAATGACCCGGAGGGATTTCCTCCAAAAGAACGCATTGATGGTTGCGGGATTAACCATCGTACCGAGTAGTGTTTTAGGCAAAATGGTTGGCCATACGGCGCCATCCGACAAGCTGAATATCGCCGGCATCGGCGTAGGCGGCAAAGGCGTTCATAACCTTCGCAATATGTCGTCGGAAAATATTGTGGCTATTTGCGATGTGGATTGGGGCCTTTGCAGCAAGATTTTTGAGGAGTTCCCCAATGCGAAGAAGTTTTACGATTACCGTGAGATGTATGACAAGATCGGGAAAGAGATCGATGCGGTGGTGATAGCAACGCCCGACCATACGCACGCACTGATAGCTTCGCAGGCTATCGTTATGAACAAACATGTCTATCTGCAAAAACCGCTTACGCACTCCGTTTACGAATCGCGTTTGCTTAATAACCTGGCAAAGAAGTACCGCGTCTGCACCCAGATGGGCGACGAAGGGGCTTCGGGGAGAGGTTTCCGGCAGGTTGCCGACATCATCTGGTCGGGCATGATTGGCGAAGTGACAGCAGTAGAGGCATTTACCGACCGTCCTATCTGGCCGCAGGGTATCAACCGTCCGAAAGAAACGCAAACACCTCCCTCAACACTTAATTGGGATTTGTTTATAGGGCCGGCTAAGATGCGTCCGTACCACAGAGCGTATCATCCTTTTGTATGGCGCGGCTGGTGGGATTATGGAACAGGGGCGTTAGGCGATATGGCATGTCATATCATTCATCCGATATATCACGCGCTGAATTTGGGGTATCCCGATTCCATTCAAAGCAGTTCAACAGTTGTGCTTCCGGATTGCGCCCCGCACGCTGAAAGGGTACGTTATACATTCCCCGCGCGGGGTACGATTGGAAGCGCCAAAGTACCGCTTCCCGAAATGACGTTAGACTGGTGCGACGGCGGTTTGAAGCCCCCCCGTCCGAAAGGCCTGCCCGACAATATTAAACTTGGGCTGGGCGGTACTATCTATCATGGGACCAAAGATACCCTCATCGTTAGCGATCGCACTAATTTACTGTCAGGCAGAGACATCAGCAATGTGGCATCTCAGCAACGGGTCATTGATATTTCGCATGAGATGGATTGGGTACGCGCCTGTAAAGAAAGTGCTAACAACCGCGTTAAGCCGGTATCCGATTTCGACGAAGCAGCGCCGCTCAACGAGATGATAGTGGCAGGCGTCGCTTCAGTGCGTCTGCAAAGCCTTGGCAAAACGCTCCAATGGGACGGCGCCAATATGCGCTTCACCAACATCAGCGCTGACGAGACCATCAGAGTAGGCGAAGAAACACTCAACGCCAAAGCCTTCGCCGAAGAACTCATCAAACATACCTATCACAATGGGTACAAACTGATAGAAAGCTAATGCACATTATTGCCTGATATATTTTTCAATACTTTTCGACAAGTCAATTGAATTATAACTTCTCGTGAAGTGAAAATCATTAGCGATTACTTCTCCATCTTTGCCAATTAGTAAATATCTCGGAATACCGTTAAATTTGAATAACTGACGCAATTGGTTCCATTCAGAATCGGTAAGCAACACGCTGTTGTACAGTCCCAATTCTTGAACCATCTGGTCGTAACGGTCTTTGGGCGTATCGCCACAAAGATATAACAGGGCCAGATCGGGGCTGTTCTTTAGTTTCTCGCGATCTACAGTCATATCTTTGATGCCTTGAATGCAGGGACCGCACCAAATTGCCCAGAAATCAACAATTACTGTCTTACCTTTATAGGGTTCGATTATTTTTCGAAACAGGTCGGTTGCTTTTCCTTCAGGCAAAGTATAACCCGAACTCTCGAATCTGTTGACATACACACTTTCGGCCTCCTCTTGCAGCAATGGGTATGTTATCAGGTTGGATTTGATGTATTCCAAGTAAATGCGAGCTGTTGCTTTATCAAATTTTGTGGTCATCAAACTTTTCAGCGATCTAACCAATGCTGTTTGATAAAAGAAGCCGGCTTGAAGACCGTTTTTTTCTAAATCTTTCGCTTTTGACATCCAATTACTAATTTCCTCGAAAACCTTGATTTTTGCCGGAAGGTCGGGATATTTTTTTTCAATATCGTCAATATTTTTTGTTAATAATTCAAGTTTTTCCTTGTTCTCTGCCAAATGCCGGTTTCTCAAACTGTCGTAATTTTCTCTGAACGCTCTTATATCCATTCCTTCGGGCACTCTAAGAATTTGAAGATTATTTCTCTCGTTCATCAGTTCAACGTATCTTTTCGTATCATCATTTTCTTCCACTAACCCTGATTTTAAAAAGCTATCTTCTATTTTACCACCAGAAACAAAACGACCTCGGAAAATATCACTATATTCGTAACGGTTGATAAACCCACTGAACTCATTTGAAGCAGTCACTATCGGCTCATCGGGTATTGCCTTAATAAAGTCATAACGTCCGGTGTGACTGGCAGTATCTCTGATAAGCATACGTATTCCGGTAGCAGTGTCTACCAGAGCGTTTTTCATTTGCAAATCATCCATCTGATTAAATATCAAGTACCCATAAACCATTAGTATTTCGTTTTTGATCAATTGTTTCGTCAGGGGCAAGTATTCTTTTTGTTTCAATGTTTCATCTAACACTAACATCAGGGAATCTTTTAACGATGTAAAGAATGAAATCATAGATTCGACATTGTCAAAAGCTTCACTTGAGTTGATCATCTCCATTTTTAACCGATCTAACTCGAAAAGTTCATTGTTGAGCCTGCCGGTTACGCCGGTAAAAAATGATTTTCCTGAGGTAAAGTTTTTATCTTCCAAATCGAAAACTAATGCAGTAGTCAGACCCGGTTCAAAATAGGGCGTTAAACGAGTACCACCACTCATAATATTGCCTATACATAAGAAGGGTCGTGTTGGAGCGCTTAATTCCATTTCTACCTGAAACCATCCCGTACTGTCCGGTTCTATGACGTATGGCATGTCTTCTCTCGTAAATTCATTTTCAAGATACACAATCCCCGAAACCTCCGAGAGCATGTTTGGATGATACCCTTTGATATATCCGGCAAATCGCACTTTGTTGCCAAAAGCGAAAGAGCTTTCCGGATTGGGTTCTTGTCGGGCATCAGCCGCGATAAGCTCATATAGTCTCTTCTCATTTAGTTGGTCATTACCATAAAGAGTTGCAAAAGTGGATAATAAAATGATGATATAAATTGATAATCTTCTCATAAAGAAAAATATTTTAGTTTGATTCGGCAAAAGTAATAAAAAACTCTATATTTCGTGTTGCACACAATTTTTTTTATAGAAAACTAAAGTTGATTCTTGTTGTGTCGCTTTTGAATTTGATGCTTAATGCGGCATCCTTGTTTTTAGGCAACCAATAAATCGTACCGGTTTCAGGCGGCGTAATCTCAAAAGAATGATTGTTCTTGCTGCCGGAATAGTTTCTAACATCTATATCGCAATCCTTTACTCTCCAGTTAGTGACTATGTCCAAATCAATATTAATCGTTTTAGCAGTGCACTTGGTTACTAACAGTTTTTGTTTAGACTCGGGTTCGATAACATGGGCTTTGCAGGAATCGATGACAATCTCTCCGGTAGAATAAATCTTAATGCTGTCGGTTTCCAAGTTTTTGATTTGTGTTCGAAAGGCGCTTATCATGTTGATAACATTCACGTTAGCCGTATGCAGGTAAAGGTTCAAGCCTGAAAAGGAAACTCCATATCTAAACTTTTTGTTGTTTTTATCCAATACTTCTTCTTGTTTATCATACTTTAAAGCTATCGCATCTAAGTTGATTTGGAAGAAAAGCGTGTCATTGTTCTTTCGGTACGTGATGAATTCCCGTAACTCACTGGAAACAAACAGTTTGTCTTTATCCTCTTCAGATGTTGGCGGCTTGATAAATAAATCATTGTTGTTATTAGATAACCATACATTATAATTATCTGTGTTCGATTGATCTAACACCTTTTCAAACACAATGACCCGCGAGGTTTCAATAAGGATACCTGTTAATTCGGTTTGAGGGAGTTGTATTGTTGGCGCATAAGAGCTCCTGTTATAATTCTTCCTGTCAGAAAAGGAGTAGCCGATGATTGGCAAAAGGCATAATAAGAAAATAGACAGGATGATGCCGATAATAATTTTTGTTGTAAGTCTCATATTAATGCTTGTTTTGTTGATTACAGTAGGCGTCGTATAACGCGACGATGTCGTTGATAGGGATTTCGAGCAGATGAATTTGTTTGAAGAAATCATACATCTCGTTTTGTAAAAAGTAGGCTTTACGCATGGAATGGATTTTCTCGCCTGCGCCGGGCGCTACGAAATAGCCTATCCCGCGTTTGTTAAAAATGATACCTGACGCTTGCAGGTGGTCAAACGAGCGCATAACGGTGTTAAAGTTCACCTC
>CAYUAK010000002.1:0-9843 GCA_964442765.1 uncultured Tannerella sp.
TCGGAGGTGTTCTTAGTAGATGCTTCTTATGCAAGGCTTAAAAACCTTGAAATAGGCTACGATTTTAATGCAAAGGGTATACCGTACTTCAATGAATTACGCCTGTATGCTTCCGGCCAAAATTTGATTACTATCACGAACTATAAGGCAAACGACCCTGAAACGTCAGGCGCTACCTTCGGAGAATTTTTCAGATACCCGCCGGTAAGAATCTATAATTTAGGATTTCGTCTCACATTTTAATCCTGCAACAATATGAAAAAGATCATTATAAATTCAATCATTATCTTAGTCGCCTTTTTGTCTTATTCGTGTATCGACGACTTTAGAATGGGTGACACCGCATTAGATAAACCACAGGGCGCCGACCTGACCTTAGACACCATTTTCTCGAAAGCTGAACTGGCGCGTCGTCATCTGTGGTCGTTGTATTGGTACACACCGACACCCGCTCCCACTTTTCAGGGCGTCATTGAGATGAACTGCGACTGGGCCGAAGGTTTATCCGACTGCATCCATTCCATTCTTTCGTGGGGGTATCTCAACGATAACTGGTATGATAACAATTACAACGCCACCTCGCCCGCCGACCGGAATAGATGGGTGTATGGCACCCGTAACCATTGTTATCAGGGGATACGCGTTGGATGGACGTTCCTTGAAAATATCGACCGCGTACCGGATATGACCCGCGATGAAAAGGCACGCCTGAAAGCCGAAGCCAAGGTTATTATCGCCGGCAAATATTGGGAATATTTCCGTCACTACGGCGGAGTGCCACTTGTGGATAGAGTGATGAGCGCCGATGATGACATCAACATTGAGCGTGCCACCATCGAAGAGATGTACAACTTTATGTGCAAGCTATTGGACGAGGCCATTGCCGAGCCTACCCTGCCGTGGGTGCTTCCTGCCAATGAAAACAGCGAGTGGTGGGGACGTATCACGAAGGCAGCCGCTTTAGGACAAAAGATGCTACTTCAACTTCATGCCGCAAGCCCTGTCTTTAACGATAACCAGCCCTATTTTCCTGCACAATCGGGACATCCTGCGTTCACAAAAAAATATGCTTGGTGGGGCGGCTATAAGCCCGAACTGTGGCAAGAGCTACGCGCTACCTGCGAAGAGTTTATCCGTCTGAATATAACAAACGGCGAACCCTATAAGTTGGTGCAGCCGACAGAACGCACCGAAGCGGCTTATATGACAGCCTACCGCAATGCCTACTTTAACCGCGCTGACTATCACAACCCGCCGGCACAAAAAGGCTCCTATGAAATCGTCTATGCACACATGGACCGTGGACAGGCCGGTTATGGTTGGTGGGATGCCCTGTTTGCCTTTAGCTCGTTTACCAGTGCCTGGGGGCAACAAAACCCCACAGCCGAGTTCATGGAGATGTTCGGATGGGCCGATGGACGGGTGTTCGACCCCAATGACGGATGCTATTCGAATGTCCCCTTTCCCGGAACGCCGAAAGCCAACTACGACGTACCCGATGCTGTGAAGAAAAGACCGCCGCGCGCAGATAACTATTATATCTTTGATAACCGCGACCCGCGTTTGTATGAGATGCTGCGCGTCCAAAAACGAAACGGTCGCTTCAATGTCTCTAACCAAATAGAAACATGGCCGGGAGGAAATGCCATTTTCAATTATGCCGACGGCTTTGCACATGGCATGAGCAATTTTAAATGGGTGTTGAACTATCCGACAAGCGAGGTACGTGACCGCCAATATTGCTGGCCTATCTTCCGCATGGGCGGGTTTCATCTGATTTATGCAGAAGCCTTAGCCGAGACCGGTGACCTGCCAGGCGCTTGCAGAGAAATCAACAAGGTGCGCGACCGCGTAGGGCTGCCCCCGATTGAGACAAGCAACCCGCAACTGAACCTGACCACGAACAAGGAGAATCTTATCAAACAAATCCTGCGCGAAAGAGCATGTGAATTGGGATACGAAGACACACGTTTCATGGATATGGTAAGGAGAAAACTGAAAGCAGACTTTGTCAAGCCCTTGAACGGCGTATGGACCTATCGGATGGACGGCAAGTACGGCTCATTAGCCTCAGGCGAAGCCTATCCCGAATTGTGGTATGTCAAAACACGTATCTTTAGAGGCAAACAACGTAAGATGTGGGATGAAGGAGGCTGGTCCGACAGGTTCTATCTTACCTGTTTCCCGCAGGCGGAGATTCAAAAAGGATACGGATTGGTGCAGAATCCGGGATGGTAACTTTAATAATATAATATATTAATGTATATGAAGAATTTTTTAAAAATTACAATAGCGTGTCTCATAGCGAGCGCTTTTCAGGCTTATTCGCAGGAGAGTTCCGAATCGGTTGATATCGGCTTCGGCGTTGTCCAGGACCGCAAGACCTCAACCGCTTCGACGGCTACCGTTGAATCAAGCGTGCTGGAAGAGCGGGCTACTATCAATGTGAACGACGCCTTGTACGGCCGGCTGTTAGGTCTGACCGCCATTAAAAGCTCAGGTAACGGGTGGGTAGGAGACGCCAATTTCGGAGCCTCTTTTAACATACGGGGCATTCAAACTTCTTTCGATAACGGCAATGGATATTCTGAGAACAACCGCATCCTTGTGCTTGTGGACGGCTTTCCAAGAAGTATCGACCGCCTGTCGATAGACGAAGTCGAATCGGTCACCGTGTTGAAAGATGCGGCAGCGCTTGCGCTCTACGGCTATACCGGCGTCAATGGAGCTATCAATATTAAGACAAAGCGCGGAGTGGCTACCGCCTCAGGGATGCAGGTCAAAGTGAAGTTCCACCACAAGTTTACGTTCCAACCCCAACTGACCGAATATGCCGATGCCTACACCTACGCACAGGCAATGAACGAAGCCCGACGCAACGACGGCATGGCACATTCGTATAACCAGTTTGAGGTCGACGCCTTCCGTAGCGGCGCTTTTCCCAAAGTGTATCCTAACGTAGACTGGCAAAAAGAAGCGCTGCGGGAAGTAGGCTCGGAAGATGTGCTTAGCATGAGCTTTTCAAACCGCACCGAAAAGACGGGTTTCTTCTCACTGTTGAACTATACCAACAGCCAGGGACTTATTAACGGCGCCGATGTGAACAAAGCAGTCGGCAGGTATTCCACCCAGTTGAAATACTCCAAAGCCAATGTACGTACCAACCTGGACGTAGCATTGACCTCAAGCACTAAGTTTGAAGCCAATATCTTAGGCAGTCTTTTTGAGACCAACCGCCCTTCGGGTATTAATGCCGACACGTTGTTTAGAACACTTAACTATCTGCCTTCCGCCGCTTTCCCGGTTAAAACAGCCGATGCACTCTGGGGTGGCAGTTATAATTTCAACAACCTCCGCGTATTTAACCCCGTAGCCCGCATCCAAAACTCGGGCTATTACCGGGAGATAGGTGTGATATTGAATACCGATTTCAAATTGACCCAATCGTTAGACGAAATCTTGCAGGGACTATCGATATCCGGACGCTTCGGCTACGATGCTTATAACGTTGCTTTTGAGAACCGTAGCAAGCTCTATTCATGGGCTAACGACCGGTTTGCTTTCGATAATGCAGGCAACCCTATTGTCGGCAACCCCATCCGCGAAGAGGATTACCAGACACAGACCACCTTGAACTTCAGCAGAGGCAATGTCTCGACCTCCCGCAGTATGAACTTTGTGCTGTCGGCCGACTATCAAAAACAAATCGACCGGCATAACCTGACGGCTTCCCTTATTTACCACTGGCAAAACTCAGTGAGCAAGAACAGATATAACACCTTTTACCGGGCCAATGTCATGGGTTATATTCATTATGATTTAGCTAATAAATACATAGCCGACATCGTACTGACGTATACAGGCTCTAACCGGTCGTATCCTAAAAGCTGGGTGTTATCACCCACTGTCTCGTTGGGATGGCTACTGACGGAGGAAGATTTTCTGAAAGATAATGCCATCGTCAACCTGCTTAAGCTGCGCGGTTCATACGGGATGCTGCACTCGGATAACGTACCCCGTAACGGAAGTATCTGGATGAGTATATACGATTGGGGTCCCGGTGGTTTCTCACTGACCAACCCGACCGGCGCTGTCTCCGGATACGGCGGACGTATGCAGATCAACCTGCCTACTACCAATTTCAAATTAGAGACGGCTCATAAAGCGAATATAGGATTAGAAGCGCTCTTAATTAATAGCTTAGGTGTTACAATTGACGCCTACTACCAAAGGCGAAGTAATATACTGCAATATGAAGGTCCGCTGTTTTCGGCTATGTCAGGCGTTGGCGCAGGCTATGGTAATACAGGCATCATCGATAGCAAAGGTATCGAATTTGGGCTGAATTTCAATAAAAAATTCGGCGACCTGACAGTAAACTTCGACGGAATGCTCACCTACGGCATCAACAAAGTGATTGATTGCGTAGAAGAACCACGGGCTTACCCCTGGTTGTTATCGAAAGGTTATGCCGTCGACCAACCTAGGGGACTTGTCTATACCGGCTTTTTCAAAGATGCTGCCGAGATTGCAAAAAATCCAAAACAGGAATTTTCGCTGACACGTCCGGGCGATGCTATCTATCAACGTCAGGCTAAAGACGAAGGCGACCAGGCCGTTAATACCGACGACCGTATTCCCATTGGCTACAGCACGCAGGTGCCACGCGTCAATTATGCTTTCAATGCAGGATTGGAGTTCAAAGGCTTCGGCGCTAACATCCTTTTTCAGGGTGTTGGACAGTTCAACCGGTGGGAGGACCAGCGGCATTGGAACAGCCAGCGTAACCAAAACTTGCTGCCCTTAGTGCAGGGTAGAAATATTCCGGTAGAATATTACGAAAACAGGTGGGTTAAAGGGTTTGACAACTCCGTTGCCAAATATCCTGCGCTGTCTACGTTGTATAATGCTAACAACGACCAGGAAAGTACGCTTTGGTTACGCGACGCAGCGTTTCTCAAAATACGCCATGCAGAGGTCTATTACCGGTTCCCGACAGCCATGCTGAAGAAACTCAGTCTCTCCGGCCTTAAACTGTCCATAACCGGCGAAAATTTCTATACATGGACGCCCTATACCGGCATGGACCCCGAAAGAAGCGGATTTACTTATCCGACCTTGCCGGGTGTTTCTGCCGGATTATCCGTAACTTTTTAATCATCTAAAATCAATAAGAAAATGAAAAAAGTCAGTTTCATATTATCTATCATACTATTGATAGGGATATTATCAGGATGCGAGAATTTGAAATACAACGAAGTAGCCATCTATGACGAGAAATGGTTGTTTGAAAACGAAAGTCAAGTCAATGGTTTGCTGGGCGTCGTTTATGGCCATGTAAGGCATGGGTTGGGCGATTCGGGAGATGGCGGGATGCAGGGTGCTATGCTTGCTTCGGCCACCGACGAATCGGATTTTTCGGTGTCGCTTTCAAATATCCACCGTTACTACAACGGCGCATGGAGTAGCATCAATGCTTTTTCGGATACGTGGACAAATTACTATTCAGGTGTTTATGCCGCCAATACGGTACTCGAAAAAATGGATATGATCTTTGCAGCGCTTGATGAATACAAGAACAACCCCTCGACAAGTACGCGACCCTACGAAGAGATGGTGCGCATTTTCGAGTTGTTCCCCTATCAGGCGCGTTTCTTGCGGGCATACTTTCATTTTGAGCTTGCCAAGACGTATGGCGATGTCCCATTAATAACACGGACATTATCGCCTAAAGAAGCCAATCAGTTGAAACGCACCCCTTCGCAGGAGGTCTTTCAGTTTATCGTTGACGAGTGCGACGCTATCACTGAATCTCTGCCTATCAGTTATTCGGAGCAAACAGGCGCGCATGTAGGCCGTATCAACCGTCCTACTGTGTTGGCGTTGAAAGCCAGAGCTTTGCTCTATGCTGCCAGTCCGTTGCATAAGCCTGCCAATGCGAAAGAAGCCTGGCGAAAAGCGGCTGTAGCCAGCAAAGAACTTATCGACTATGCCGAGGGATGGGGTATCAAGTTAGGCCCTTACGCCAACGTATGGGCGTCGAACAATTACTTTGCAGCGCCCGAAGTGATATGGTTCCGGTATGCACGGAACACTTATGAATACGCCGGTTGGAACTATCCGGTGGGTAACGATGGCGCTTCGGGAGGTAACTGTCCTTCGCAAAACTTGGTGGACGCTTACGAGTATAATAACACAGCGCCGGTTGAGAGACGGGGCAAGTCGTTTGGCGAAGTCAATCCGACAACGATAGCTGCTACTGCTTACCAGAACTTAGACCCCCGTTTTGGGCTTACAGTAGCTAAAAACGGCGATACATGGCCTACTGTCACACCTTATAATGCCAATCCTTTAGAGATATTCGAAGGCGGCAGGAACGGCACGCCGCTTACCAATGCCACTACCACAGGGTATTATCTCAAAAAGTATGTGAACGGCAGCAACCGGCTCATCAGTCCTACCTCGTCGAGCCATTATACATGGGTCATCTACCGCCTGTCGGAGTTCTACCT
This sequence comes from uncultured Tannerella sp., assembly GCA_964442765.1. Classification (GTDB taxonomy): domain Bacteria; phylum Bacteroidota; class Bacteroidia; order Bacteroidales; family Tannerellaceae; genus Tannerella. Next base: position 6,513 of record CAYUAK010000002.1, read on the forward strand.
CAACTATGCGGAGGCGATGTTTAACTACATGGACAAGAACGCCACTGTGGCCGGAACGGGAACCCTCACGATGAGCGCTAACGACGCTATTAACGTACTGCGACGCCGCGCCGATGTGAACATGCCGCTCTTTGGGAACGAGACTAATGGCAATGCATGGATGGAACGATACATGCGCGAACGTATGATCGAACTGTCGTTTGAAGGTCATCGCTTTTGGGACCTGCGCCGCTGGCAACGGGGCGACCTCTATGCCAATATAAAAACGATAAGAGTAGCCCGTGACGGCTCTGTCACACGCGGACCGAGCATCGACCGCGGCGACTGGCAAGATAAATACTACTTCTATCCCATACCCTACGGAGAGCTTATCAAAGCACAGGGACTAACCCAAAATCCCGGATGGTAATTGTTTAATCTTTAATATTAATTAAGTATGAAAAAGAAATTTTTTATAATTATTCAAATCTGTATCGTTTTTTGTGCAGTTACCGCTTTCTTTGGCTGCAATGATTCGATAGAAGCTGAATCGGGAGGCGGTAAGAAGGGCGTAAGCGTTGTCCCTAACCCAATGACAGTCGGACAGCCGGTCAGTGTCTCTGGCCCTGATTTCAAGAACGCCACCAAGATAACGTTCCCTGGCGGCATCGCCGTCACAAATTTCACAAAAGCAGGCGACTTCCAACTCAACACCACCGTTCCTGCAGGCGCTGCTTCCGAAGGTAACATCACCGTATCGTTGCCCGGCAACGAATATGTCATCCCTATCACCGTGACCATTTTTTCGACCAAAGATGCTATTGCTTCATCGAAGGACAAGAACCCCACTACCGGTAACGTCCGCGTAGGGCCTAATGACAAGCTCACTATCAACGGTCAAGGCCTCAGTGCTATCGCCGAGATCATCCTACCCGGAGGTCTTTCTATCCAAAGCATGAACTTCCCCAAAAAAACCGATCTCTCTATTGAGATAACTATCCCTATGGGAGGCTTCAACCGTACAGCGGTCGAGCCGTTGAAGATGAAAACCAAAAGCGGAGCGGAAGTGTATACGGCCAACCGGATTGACTGGGGCGGCGACGGCTTTGTGCCACCCGAATTAATCCCATTCTGCGGTCGAAGTTTCAAAGTATGGACCTGGGACGACAAGGCGCCTAACGACACCCCGTTTGGTAATGGAGGCTATAACAACGATAAAGGGCCGGCTTGGTGGACCATTAAATACGATGCTATCAATGGACAGCATGGCGGCGCCGGACATGGCATAGGCGCTAAGATGGCTTTCTATCTGCCTAACAAAATGGTGCTTACACTGACCAATGGAAGGGTGTACGAAGGCCTGTTTAGCATAGATATGACCAAAGGCGTCGGTACTTGGTCGAGCGGTAAGTTGGAGATAGTGGCCGGAGATGACGCACTAAGCATTATCGGAGCGACGTATGGAAATTATAACGGCAGTTATAGTCTGACACCCAAGATTTTTGACATAATTAATCAGACCGGTACAGTAATGACGCTGGCCTTCCGTTATCCGGAAGAAACGGGTACGGCTAACTTCTATCTCTACAGAGTGGTAGAAGGAGAAGGCGAAGGTGGCGGTAAATAAATAAAAACAGGTACGTATGAAAAAAGCTATATTTTATTTGATGACTGCCGCTCTCTTATGGACGGCGTGTGACGATGACAAATGCGAAAACGATTCTGACATCCAGGTGAGGCTGACCGAAAGCAAAGTGACGCTTATGTTGGGCGGTACGGCGACAGTCGGAGCTATCGTTGAGCCTGCCGGCGTTAGCGATATCGTATGGAGTTCGAGTAACGAACAGATAGCTACCGTAAACCGCTTTGGGGGCATAACAGCCAAAGCGCAGGGTACGGCATCCATCATTGCTACAACCGTTGTAGGCAGAAAAGTGGCCACCTGCGCCGTCTATGTGAACCCCATTCCGGTTACACGTGTGACTGTCGACAAGGCTGCCCTTTATTTGGTCAATGGCGATAAGGCTACGCTGGCGGCTACTGTGCTTCCTGCTAATGCTACGAACAAAACAGTAACATGGAGTACGAGCGATACAAAAGTGGTCACGGTGAGCGCAACCGGCGCGGTGGATGCCGTTGGCTGGGGCAATGCTACCATAACTGCAACCACACAGGACGGCGGGTTTACGGCTATCTGCTTAGTGACTGTCAGCAAGATTTCTGTCAATGGTATCTCGGTGTCCCCCACTAATTATGCCAATTATTCAGGCGAATCGACAACACTCGTTGCAACGGTGATACCCGACAATGCCACGTTCAAGGGCATCGTATGGTCGTCGAGCAACGATTCGGTGGCTAAGGTTAGTAATAATGGATTAGTAACGATAGTAGGCGAAGTAGGGGGTAAGAAATGCCTTATCCGAGCTACTTCGGAAGATAATCCGGCAGTTTTTGCCGAATGTACGGTTGAGGTGTTACCCGAGACTGCCGAAGAGAAATTAGCCAGGATGCTTCATGGCATCACTTCTAAGACCTGGACATGGAACGAGAGCTTAGGCGCTCGCTGCTACGGTATGGGTGATGCCTTCGAGAGCGCTCCTTCCTGGTGGAACCCGGCTATACCCGGCACTACCGACCGCTTTGGGGCATCCATGACGTTTACCAAAACAGGTTTAACGTTAGTGAAGGATAGAACCGACGGCAGCAAAGTCAGTGGTACGTTTGTTTTCGACCCCGCAGGGAAGAATCCAAACTGGCGTATTTCGGTAGGAAAACTTACAACCGCTGGCGTAACTATCCTCGGCGGGAGCGACTACAACAACGTTGCCACCTACGAGTTCCAGGTCACCAAACTGACAGCCACCGACATGGTGCTTGCTAAGCTCATGGAGGCCGAAGGTTTCAACCCCAACGTAGAAGGCTGGGGAACAACCTGCTTATGGGTCTTTAAAGTCAAATAACCTCCTCTCTCCCCCTTTGAAGGGGGTCAGAGGGATGTCTCCAAAATTCCCCCTTTGAAGGGGGTCAGGGGGATGTAAAATATTTCTTTCCGCCATTACAGAGTGGGGACAGCCAAGCTACCCAAGGATTACTTGGGGGAGTAGTTTAAGGGTTGCTTTGTCCCACCTCTCGGTGGCGGTCTTTTTTTTATTCTAACCTGTCGATTTGAAATAAAAGATGCGAATAAATATCAATAAATAATTTAGTAATAATGAGTCCACTCCGAAAAATCAAAAAACTTTACCACAAAGAACACAAAGGAAATTCACAAAGAACACAAATCGCTGTAAAACAGGTTGTTTTCTTTATGTCATTTGTGTTAGTTTTGTGTTCTTTGTGGTTAAAAATACTT
>CAYUAK010000003.1:0-7588 GCA_964442765.1 uncultured Tannerella sp.
GTTGCCATGCGGGGCGAGGGGGTTGGAACCGTCGGGTCCCGCAATCCAGAAACGCCCGCCGATGCAGTTTTCGCGGTCAACATAATCCCAGCGTGAATAAACTAACATACCGTCGTTATTGACGGAGGGATTCCATTCGCTGGTTTCGAAATAACTGATAGGTATGATGTCGGAACCGTCGTCTTTCATGCTGAAAAGCGTATAGTTACGAACACGCAGGTTGGCGTCAAAACAGCGGATATGTCCGCCGCGACGTTCGGAGATAAAGGCGATACGACGGTTAGGCAGAAAGCAGGGGTCGAAATCGCCTTCCGTGCCGTCGGTGAGTTGCCGTAAGCCGGTACCGTCGGCGTTGATAGTGAAGATATGAAAAGTGTTGTCTAAGGCGTAGCGGTTGAGGTTATGCGCCTGATTGCCGCTCCATGCAAAAGCGATTTTCTTGCCGTCGAATGACAGGTCGGGCGTTGCCACAGAGCCGTTATTGAGTTTTTTACCCTGCATTCGACCGTTTTCTACCACAGCGTCTTGGAGTAAATCGCGCACTTGGGGCGCGCCTCGCCAGTTCTTGAACACATAGAGGCCGCCTGCCGGAATGGTGTTGAAACCAAAATATTGGTTGGCCATGTGTCCCCCGACGGCGTCATTGGTGAGCGGAAGTGAACGTGCTGACCCCTCGAAAGTGCCGCGCGCGGCAACGAGTACATCATCGAAGTCCAAAAGGGGATTGGCAAAGGCTATCTGACGGCGTAAAGCGCAGAGCGCGTAGTAGTGGTTTTGCTTCGACGTATCTGTCTTGTCGCTTACCCTATTCCAACTCCGGCGAAGTTTTTCCAAATCTAACGCATAGTTAGCGAGCTTAGTGTTTGGCGTCATTTTATTAAGATGGTCAAGAAGCGCCTGTGTGCGTCGGAGAGTTGTGCCGGCGATGTCGCCGTCTTCAGGCCATATCACAGCGTGCCTGTCAAAAGCCTCATCGGCGGCGCGTTTTTGCCATTCGGCTTCCGGAGGTGAAGCCAAACTGCGCAACTCAGCATAGTCGAATTTACCGTAGTGTTCGTATTCCCATTGCCAAAGATGCCAGACGCCGGCATGTAGGGTCGTCCAGTCGATGCTCACAAGACCTGATTGCTGCGCAAAAGTTGAAACTTGCGAAGCCAATTCCGCATAATCGTTATATAGTGCGATTGCCTCTTTTAGATAGGGCTGGGGCGAGGGCGTTCTCATCTCGAAAAAAGAGCTTAACAGACTCAATTTGCGCTTGTGGGCGGTGAGGTCGATGAGATCGCTGTCCTTATCGGCGAAGCGCCAATGAGCGAGCGCCGAAGCATCCGTTGGCCAGGGCGCGGAGGCAGGCTTCGTAGCTCCGGCAATACGTAATTCGCTGATTTCGCCCCCGAAATCCAAGCCGTTTTCCACAAGTGCACCGATACGCAGTGGCTGCCCTGCCGCAGGTTGAGTATTGACTGTAACAGGCATAGAATCGCTGAGCTTACCGTCTAAGTAAAGCAAAGCCGTTTTCCCGTCCAACACAAAGGCCGCTTCGTGCCACGTGTTGTCGGTGACATCTGTTTTTGCTGTCAATTCTTCCTTAGAGAAACCGGGCGCATAAACCCGCAAGAAGCCGGTCGTCGGTTGCGTATAGATTTCCCAATGACGCGGCGATCGTTTGGTCTCGTGTGCGACGATCACTTTATAACCGTTCTTGGAAGAGGCTTTGAAACGCACCTGCACAACCAAGGGTAGTTTTGAAAATTCCATAACATGTTCGATTTCAAGCGCGGAATTCACCAAAGACCTTGATGCATACTTACTTGTGTCATTCGATTCAAAACCCGCAGTATAGCAAAGTGTTTCGGCTGTCAAAGGTACCTTTGCAAACAGAATAGCGAAGGTGATAAGGCTTAATAAAAACAACTTTTTCATATGATTATATTTTTTCAGCAGACCCTGTTTATAAAAACTTTCATTTAATTCACCTAAAGATGCAAGAGATATTTTATAATTAACTCACATTCATCCCATTCAATATCTGTGGGCAAAGATAAAACGCCGGCTTTTTTTTCTAATTTTCTTTCTACTTGAGCGCCTTCGGGACGGGTTTTCACAAAGAACCAAATAGCGCCTTTCGGCGGGTCTTTGAGATTAGAAACAGCGATGGGGCTAAAGCTTATTTTCGTTTCGTCAGTCCCTTCTATGTTGCGGTGGTGGAGTGTGATGCCAGTTAAGACGGTTTTACTTAGCAGGATATGATGGCTCTCGTCTAACTTTTTCTTGTCGTAGGAGACCATCATAATCGTAGCAAAGCCCTTGTTATCGCCTATATTTAAGCGGTTTAATTTTTCCGGCTGTCTGTCGTCCAACATACCGCTAAAACCCTCGGCGTAGTCGGTGGCAAAGCTGACCTGCTTTCTTTTCAGGTCTTTGATGATTTCGTGGGTGTCCGTTATCAGGCGGTCGTTTTCAACCGGCGCCGGCTCGGAAAGAATTTTCAGCTTTTCGCGCTGGTTGGACGGTTCAGCGCCATACTCTTTTTTGATGGCATGAACCGAGTGCCAGCCGGGTTGTGCTCGGTATTTAGGCGTTATCAAGGCGTTATAACTGTGTGCGGTTACAAACGTTTCATCAGCGACTATGATGGTCTGCGGCTCTTTGCTGACGCTTAGGTAACTGTTCCGGAAGATGGTCGAGGCGGTTCGGATATGGTCAATAAACATACCGTCTCGTATCAGGTTGAACCCTATCCTGTCGGCCGACTGGTTGGTCATGCCACCCCCGTACAACCGCCAGTGCTCATCTTTGGCTATGCCGGTATTGGGTTGGAGAAACTGATTGCCGTGAAACCAGGAGTAGAACTCTACGCCCGACCAGTTATTGAATAGCCCGTATGTAGCAATGGCAAAGGGTAACATCGTGCGACTCAGTTGGTAGGTATCCACCATGTCGCGCCCCCAAAATGGCTGATTGATCTCTCCGATAAAATAGGGCATATCTTTTGGAGCGCGGTAGGTGGCTTCTTCAAACAGGTCAATGATTTTATCCGCAATAAAAGGGTCTTGATAGGAGTGCTCTTCGATGACAGCGCTCAGCCGGCGGTCTGTTTTGGCAAAATCCTCACCCCGCCAAAGATTATCATAAATGATTGGTTTTCGGCATCCTAACTCGTCCTGAATCACTTTTCTGAGACGTTCATAAAACCGTGTTTCCATGTATTCGCAAAAACGGGTACGCTGAGCTGAAGGAGCGCGGTTACCAAAAAGCTCGGCTTCCTGTGCCTGTATGAGCGTATAACCCTCCTTATCAGTCAGATATTTTTGCCATTGATGGGTGATGCTTGCCCTCAAAAGCGGGCAGACGTCGTCTGTAAATTTATTGGCGCCCATGCCTATCTGGTCGGATTTAATCGCATATTCAAGCGAGCCTTCATTGTTTACTTCGATGCTAATCAGCGCGGGGTCATCTTTTATTTGATACATACCGGGCTTAACCCATTGCGTTAGTATCGTCCGCACATAGTCTTCGCAAAGCAAAGCGGCGCGCTCGTCAAACAAGGGTAGCCGTTTGTGGATATTCATGGCCGTTTGCCAGCCGGTTCTTCTGATTTTATCAATCTCCGTTGCCCATTCTTCTGCGGGGATGTTCAGTTGTTCGTCTGTTAATCCCTCAAAGACAGGGTGGTATCTGTCTGCGCCGCAATAACTTCTGGAATTGGTGATGGCAAAATTGTAATAGATACCATGGTCTCCTAATTCGCGGTTATAGTTCGTAAATCTTTTTAAAGCCTCCTCGTTAAAGCGGGTAGGCGTTGTTCCCGAACCATAGAGTAGCATACCCTTAGGGATATTTTCGCCGGAGTTCCAATCGGAACTCGAACGGGGAATGTGGTGATGGCGAACTAAATTAATCCCTAGATAAACAAATCTTTTGGCAATGGCAGCCGCCTCTGTTTCGTTAGGGAACACACAGACGCTGTTGATGCCCCAGAAGCGGACAGGATGATTCATTTCCCATTCAGTTTTGGGGTTAGCCAAATAATAGTTAGCGCCCTTGATAACAAGGGGTTCGGCAGCATAACTATTGCGGTTAGAACAGAAAAGGATTGCCAATACGAAGCCTGTGATGATAGATTTTCTTACAGTTTTCATATAGAATTTTTTTGGCCACGAAGACACGTTCTTCTTTTTCGGAACGGAAAAAATTATCACGAATCATTTTTTTAAAGATGCAAAGATAGGTAATAAATGGAAAAAATTGAATTAGAACGGGAAAAATTTTTGCAGAGTGAAAAATTATTCTTTCATTTGCAGTTTATTAACCACTCATTTCATCATTATGAAACAGTTTTTATTCATTTTCGTATGCGTTATTATCGTGTTTACAGGCAGTAAACTCCAAGAAACCAAAGCGTCCAAAGTGGACTGCGTCGCTATCAAAGATTCGTTGGAGATCATCATGAACATCCCGGTGAAGGTCAAACCGGAACATGTCGCCGGCTACAAAGCGGCTTTCGACAAGTGCCAAGCCGCCACATTAAAAGAAGAAGCCTGTCTGGCGTATGACTTATTTCAGTCGTACAAAGACAGCACCGAATTTCATCTTTTTGAGCGGTGGAAAAACAAGCCCGGACATCAGAACCACATGCAAACAGAGCATATCAAGGTCTATTTCAAAGAGATAAGCGGTATGCAAGTAACCGCCAAAACCAAGATGCTCACAACCACCGTCTGCCCCAACATCAATTAGTATCCATATATCCCGGATGAGATAAATATGTGTCTAACTTGGGGGATAGCATTGAAATGGGAGATAGCGATTCGTTTATTACAATACTTACGGCTATCCCTTTGATGAATTAGGAATGAAAAATAACAACCTTATTAATACAAAATATAAACTCTAAACTCTAATTCATTCGCTTTTCACCACCTCCGACGGGTCTTGGTTGGCGGCTCTCCAAACCATTGTTGCTATGGAAATGACGATGACTACGAAGACTATCAGGAAAATCAATCCATACAGCCAGGCGTCTATCGGGGTTTGCTTGACATATCCTTCCAACCAGCGTTTCATGATGACATAGCCGGCAGGGAAGGCGATAAGCGCCGCAAACCCAAGCATAAACAGGTATTCCTTGAAAAAGATGTTCAATATGTCCACCACTTCGGCGCCGTTGATTTTGCGGATGGCTATCTCCTTGCGACGCTGCTGGCAGGTGAGGCTTGTCAGCGAAAAAACCCCGAAAATGGCTATCAAGATACAGGCAAGGGTCATCACCGACAAAAGTTTCAATACTGCCTGCTCCGACTTGAAGTGTTCGTTGAAAATATCTTCCATGTAATGACGCCAGACGACACGTCCTCCGTGGTCAGGGAACTCCTCGCGCAAAAACTTATCGGTAGCTTGCTCTATTTGTTGTCGAAATCCTTCCTCATACCGGTAGGCTATCGTAGTGAATTGTCTTTCATCAGGATAAAGAATGGCAATAGGTCGGGCTTTTGCGGTGGGCGTCAAATAAAAGTTCCGTGTTACGCCGATGATGTCCAAATCGTTGGAAATAAAGTTTTTTCCCAGATCGTCCCGCATCTTTTCGTTAATCACCAATTTGTTGTTATTTTCATTGGAAAACCTCATACCTTCAAGGATTTCTATGCCAAAAAAGTCAAAAAATCGAGGGTCAGCGTAGGTTATAAAATAGGTATAATTGATACGTTGCCCGTCTTTTTCAATAACCGCTGTACGGAACGAACCAATAGAACTTATCGACGTAACCGCCATATTACGGAGGAAAGCTCCGCCTCTAACAGGAATGGCATCGATAATACCGGGTATTTGTTTGATACGGTCAACATACTGCAAGGGAAACGCAGGCGATGCCCGCCAGGAAGGCTCAAAAGTAGCAATATTATGTCGGTTGAGACCCAATCCATCCTGATATAAGAAACGTATCTGTTTAATAAATACTGTGGCACAAAAGATCATTCCAAGACTGATAATCAACTGAACAAGCAATCCGCCTTTCCTGAACAGATTACGTGAACCTGACTTCCTCGATTCCTTGATGCTTTCGTTCAACACTAACTTGCGGAAGTATAAGAATGGGATGCCACAGACTATGAAACCGCACACAATCAGCAATAGCGCATAAACTGTCAGTTCAATATAAATGCTGACGTTTGTGTTCCCAATAGAAGCGTATTCCTTGAATGTGGGAAGTAATCCTGCCATCAACAGAAAACCGGCAACAAGCGATAACAGGATGACTGACATAAAATCGGTATAAAGTGTGGCGGCGATTTGCCAGTCAGAAGCGCCGTTTACTTTTCGCAGCGCTAATTCCCGTAAACGCATTTGTACGCGGGTAAAATGAAGAGTCAGATGGTTGAACAGCGCACACAAAATAACTAACAATCCTGCTATGGCGAAAATCCGGATGTGATTGATTTTGACGTCGGGTTTGATTCGTCCGGATGGGTCTTTGTATCGGAGTTGTTTTATTGGTGTGAGTATAAGGGATATCGGAGCTTTTTTCCATTCAGGGATATCAATCTTGTCCAACTTTTTCGACAGCGCTTTTATATCGACGCCATCCTTTATCAACAGGTAGGTTTCAAACGGTGTGTTCCAGTTAGAAAGCATGACTGCGGGATAGTTGATAGCAGGCATGGAAGCGGCTATATTGAACTGGATATTGGAGTTGGCAGGCCAGCGGGGCATCGTCGCACGCACATCAAAATTGAATGTTTCTTTAAGGTTTTCTATGGTTTCTTCATTATTAAATTCAGGTATGACTGCAACCGGCCTGTCCGTCTGTCCTGCTACTAACAGGTGTTCCGGAAATTTTACATCAAAAACCTTACAAAAATGCTGGTCATAGTACAAGATGATATAGTTCGTACCAAGCCCGACATTGTCGGAAGTCACGAATCGTATGGCACAAGCCTCCTCTATCTCAGGGAAATTAGTTTTTAGCCACGTCCCTAAAATATAAGAGCCGGGTTGTATCTCCGTTGCGCCATCGCCCATCATATCCCATTTGAAAGGCGCCACATTGACCCGGTAAATCCGGTCGGCTTTCGTGTGGAAGTTATCGTAACTCATTTCGTACCTGATCCATAGCGCCGAAAAGGCGAAACAGGCAAACCCTACCGCCAGCCCGATAAAACTGATGATGTTCTGGGTCTTGTACTTCCGCAGGTTGCGGAATGCAATTATAAACAATGTCTGAACCATGATTTATTTATTTTTGTTTTTTTCAATTCACCCTTTGAAGGGGGCAGGGGGATGTGGGGATGTTCTTGAGCATTTTTGAGAGCGCAAATTTTGAAATGTATGATAACTAATGTTTCGCACCTTCTATATCCTTGAAAAGTGAGGATAGAGATAGGGTAGAGGGACAAAAAAAATGCCATTTTTTTTCTAAAGTCGTTGAAAATAACTACCTTAGCGGCCTAATTCAAAACGATAAAAAACATGGCACGCGACAAAGGTACAAAAAGAGTTTCAGAACTCCAAACGGATTTTAATCCGTCGACTATTACAGTAGGTAAAATGATGGATATTTTCAAAGCGCTGAAGATATCAGAGACATTTT
>CAYUAK010000004.1:0-3197 GCA_964442765.1 uncultured Tannerella sp.
GCCGGCAGGGTAACGAAAGTCACCTACAACCCCGACGACATAAAGGAACAGAAGGAAGAAACCTACGAATACCGTCGCGACGGCGCGCTTACGGTCGGTGAGCCTGTCGAATCCGTCAAAGCTGTGAACGAACATGCAGAGGTGATTTTGGAAAGGGACATTCTGGGATGTGTCACCAAAGAAATATGCAACGGCAATGAAGTTGTCAGCGAATACGACCTCTCCGGTAACCGGACGCGCATCACCTCGACCCTCGGCGCCGATATAAAAGCCGAATACAACATCATGGGTGATGTTATCTCCTTAGCGGGCGGCGGCTGGCAGACCCAGTACCGGCGCGACCTATTCGGCTTGGAGACAGAGCGTACGTATTCCGGCGGACTGCGTTCCCGTACCGAGCGCGACCGCCTTGGAAGAGTCACCGCACAAAATTTTCAAAAAAATAGCAGGATTATTACAGAAAAGTCGTACCTTTGGGGCTCGAATGACAGGCTTCTCTCCATCGTCACCGACGGCAAAGCCAAACACTTTGACTACGACGGCTGGGGCAACCTGTCGAAGACGCTCTTTGAAGACGGCAAAACCGAACACCGCAACCCCGACAGGACGGGCAACCTGTTCGAGCGCTTAGACCGTTTGGACAGGAAGTACGCTAAGGGAGGCCGGTTGGTCAAAACCGAAAACCGGGATTACAAATACGACCGCGAGGGCAACCTTATCCGCAAAAAAGATAAACACGGCGCCACCTGGCGTTACGAATGGAACGCCTCCGGCATGTTGTCAAAAGTAAAGCGCCCCGACGCTCAGGAGGTCACCTTCACCTACGACGCCTTAGGCCGCCGCTTGGAAAAAGAGTTCAACGGCATCGTCACCCGCCGGATATGGGACGGCAACGTCCCCCTGCACGAACAGCGCAGCTCCTACAGCCGCGACTGGGACGCGACGAACAAATGCGTATACCGGAAAGAGACCAAGCAACCGTTAGTGACATGGGTATTCGAAGAAGGCACCTTCGTCCCTACCGCCAAGTTGACCGAAGCCCAAAAGCTCTCCATCGCCACGAACTATCTGGGCACCCCCGAAGCGATGTACCGCGACGACGGCGAAGCAGTCTGGACCTGCGAACTGAACAGCTTCGGCAAAGTCCGCCACTACCGGGGCGTCGCCAAAACCGACTGCCCCTTCCGCTACCAGGGCCAGTATGAAGACACCGAAACCGGCCTCTACTACAACCGCTTCCGCTACTACTCGCCCGATGAAGGGATTTATATTAGTCAGGATCCGATAGGATTGGATGGAGGAACATATAATCAATATAGTTATGTAAAAGACTCAAACTATTATTATGATTCTTTAGGGCTAGACTGGAATTATCGTTTAAGAAATAGTGATGGTAATGTTTATTATAACGGTAGAGCTTCGGATAACCAAAGTATGGCAGATGTAGCAAGAAGACATGCTAAAACTACTGGTGACGATGGAGCTCGTTTTGGAAAAGGTGATACTTTAGAGCAAATAACGAATCCTAAGACACAAAAAAATACTGTTAAAGGGATAGAACAAAGAGGAGTTGAAGAGAACCCCTTATTAGGAAGAAAAAGCTCAAAAGTAAGAGGAAATAAAATAGCAGGTATTTCTGAAAAGAATCAAAAGACACCACGTGGTAAAACAAAACTTAAAAAAGCTGATGCTGAACTTAAAGGTAGAAAACCGAGTGAGATGCCAACATTAGCTTCATTAAAACATAAAACTTGTTAAAAATTTGAATAGGTATGGATAAAAAAGCATACAATATTTTAAAAAAATATGATTTATTAAATCCTTCTTCAACTGATATTAAGGATTTTGAATACGCTAAAAAGCATAATATGATGTTTGATTTAATTACTCAAACTCATAATGAATGTATTGAGGAGTTATTTAGTGAATTAAAAAAAACATCAAAAACTAAAATAACTAATTCCTTTCTTTATAGTTTAAGCTCAAATAATTTACAGTATCGGGCTGGCTTATCTATTTATGCAATTATGCAAACATTTCCATTTCACAATTATGAAGGATTTAAAGAGAATCCTGATGTTTGTAAGTTTTGTGCATCCTCTAATGAAGAATTAGTAGATTTAAGTTTTTTTAATCAATGTAGATTTTTTGTTGGAGGACTTATTTCTAAAGATATTTACGAGTTTACATTTTTTTTAAAACAAGCTAATTTGTTAGACGAGGTTTATCCTTCACCACTGGATTTTGAGATTTTTAATAAAATAGTAAAAGTAATCTGTGGTTCTGAACAAAAATCAACACCAAATGATCTTAAGAAACAAATCAAAACAATCTCAAATTTTAGTTCAAATGATGAACAAAGGCGATCTCTAATTGAGACGTTAGGATATTGCAGTATCCTTGAAAGTTCCAAACATAAAGGTTTTTTAACTGATTATACAATATTAGGATTAGCGCCTCATAAAAGACATAGTTCTGATTGGAGTTATCCTGTTGACTGGTGGATTGGAAGTGATGGAATTAACAAAGATGCTTATAAGTTTTGGTTTGGAGATTATCCCTCACTTTCAATAATATAACAATATTTGTGCTGAAAATAATCCCCTGCAAATAACCCGAAAAAATTGTATTAAATAATCTGAATATTTGGATATTATGTGTTATTCAACACAATAGGAAAAAGATGATTTCTTTAAATACGCTCCTTGATTGATAGGCAAAGGAGAAAGTAAAAAAATGGGAAAGCGATAGAAAGCGAAGGTGATGATTATACTTTTTGATTGAAAAAGTAAATCTTTCCGGTTTTCTATCGCTTTCTTTTGTTTTATCGATTGATTTTCAAGTGAAAAGGCGAAGATGCTTTTTCCGCAAGCGACGCCACATACGCCGAAAAAGTGACATCCAACTTGCAACGCCAGGCCGAGGCAATACAGCAATCAATAACATCGGCTGTCGACCGCCGGCAAACGATTCAAAACAACCCTAAAGCATCCCCTGCCGACAAGCAGGCGGCGACCGTCATTGCCGGTGCGGAGATGGCGATGTCGATGGCCGGTAACCTGATGAGCATCGGGATGCGGGTGTCCGAATCGCTGATGATGCCCCTTTTTGAGAAACTGACTTTCCTCAGGGGCATGGCTTGCCTGCCGGTTCTGAAGCAGACCGATCCGGTGATGGGCATCGACATTCACAATGTG
>CAYUAK010000005.1:0-34744 GCA_964442765.1 uncultured Tannerella sp.
CAAACAGATTATTATAAAAACGGTTGTCGCCATTCAGTATAATAGAAAGCCCCGCCACATCGGTTCGATGGGGCAGGTGATAGGGCGTATAGCGGTTCCTTTCTGGAGTGACCCGTATAGCGCCCGCAAACAGGTTATGGACAAAAGCCCCGCCTTGTGACATGTCAAGGAAATTGACAGGCGAGCCGAAAATATTGTTTTCCACTATATACGGACCATGACTCACTTCCACAAACAAGTCTTCCAAGTCGTTATCATATAATAGGTTACGCGAAATCCAAGTTCCTTGTGTCATCCAATCACACCAGATACCTCTGCCTACCCGATGAATGCGGTTGTTACGAATCCTGGTGTCAATAGCCGCATGAAACTTAATACCGGCAATCTCCGCACCCGAAAACTGGCGTTTTGTCCAGATGTCGTGGATATGATTATTTTCTACTATACAGAAAGCCGCCCCCATGCTGCCGCACATACCCGTCTGTTCGCAAGCAAAAATTTCGTTGTTACGGACAATATGCGAACCGATATTTTCTTTGCTCCACCCATTACGTAATGTTCGGAACGTGACTTCGATATAGTGCAAAGAGCCGTCTATGCTGCGGTCATCCAACCATACGTTGTGACCGGTAACCCGTTCTTTACCCAAAGTTATCCCCGAACATTTGGAATTGCTGATGACATTATTCTCGATAATCCATCCTTTGTTCCAATGGGTGGCAACCATCCCGATTTGTTCGGCAGTCGGAGCCGCCCATTGTGTAGCAGCCTGACTAATATGAAACCCCTGTATAGTCAGGTAGTTAACGCCCTGCTTTTCGGGATAAAAACAGGTGCGACGCACACTTATTTCTACTAACTCCCTGTTTGGGTCATACTTATGAAAGTTTGCCCAGATGGTGGTGTTTAGCTCATCTGTTTCGCAATACCACACATACATAGAGCCTTCCGGGTCTATGCTATTCTTGTTGGGTTCCGGGTTCAACACCTTTTCGAGCGATTCTTTTTCGTATAGCGAGCGGTTATTGAGGAACACCTCGCCGGTATGATGCTTCCGTCCGTGGTCGGAGAACCAGTCGCCATAAATCAAATCGGAATAGGGGTTATAATCACCAAAAAAGGTGTTCGGCAAGACAACCTTCCAAAGGCCATTCTTTTCTTTTTGCCAGTTGTTGACACGTTCAGAGCCTTTTATCTCGACCTTCTCGCCCGGCGCCGCTCGATAGACAATACGGCTGTTGTCACAGTCGCCACCGCACGGCGGGTTCACCCATTCGCGATAGACACCCGTATGAACGGTAATCACATCGCCCGGCAAAGCAACCTGTGCCGCCCTGTTTATCGTTCGAAATGGGGATATTTCCGTACCTGTTCCGCTATCATTGCCTTTAACCGAAACATGATATTCTTTGGCCACCCCCACAAAACCAAACGAAATCATTAATAATAAAATAAGTATCCGCTTCATATTGTTTGATTTATTAAAACAACAGTAATGTTCGCGCGTGCGAACATATTATATGCTGACATAATTACATCCCACTGCCCCCTTTCAAAGGGGGAGTTTATAACATCCTTCTGCCCCCTTTGAAGGGGGAGTTGCTTCAGTTTGGTTTGGGGACTATGTAAGGCTTTTTGAAGTCGATGTTGGGGACGCGGGTGACATCCATCTCTTCAAACAGCAGGGCGGTTGGGGAGATAAGAGTCGTCTGGATTTGACTGTAACTGATTACTTGCTCTTTGTCGGAGGCGCCTAAGATGCGCTTGAAGGGACGGAGGCTTGCCCCGTCGGTTATCGTGGCGCCACGTACTAACTCCTCACGTCCATCAGCTACATATACCTTATAAAAGAGGTTGAAGCCATTTGTCATTACCTTCACTATGTAGGCATAATCCAAATCTTCTTCTTTGGCTGCTTCAATGAGTTTTTTCCGCAACGCATCGTTACTGTATGTCTGTTTACAGGTTATCAGTATATTGCCGGGTATCACCCGATACGAACCCATGCTGTAATCAAACCGGACATGTCCGTTAGAATGTTGGATTTTAGCAGTGGGTGTACGTCCGTTCAGCAGGTTACGTAATACGCCGTTTTCTATCAGCATCAGCTCTTTATCGGGGACGACGCCTTCGGCATCAACGGGATAATATCCGTTCAGCCGCTGCCCTTTGTAAGTCTCCTGTCCGGTTATCGACTTGAAAGTGAGGTCTCTTGAAATCACTTTCTTGTTGAGCATAAGCTCAAAGTCGTTGCCGGCTTGTCGTCCTGACATGAGTTGGGGCACACCGTCGACCATCATGACACTCATGCCGCCGCCTTGCATCCTAACCTGCTTGGGCGCTGCCGCCAATTTGTTATTGCTGATAAAAACCTGTACAAATAGGTTATATAACGCTTTGCCTTCGAACAATACCGGCCCGCTGTAAGCATCTTCTACTACCGGTGCATTTTTGAGGCTTATAAGCGCATCTATTGCTTCTTTGCACTGGTTGGTAAAAGTGGCTAAGTCGGGCATCTGTTCAAATGTCGCATTTTCTTCATAAATAGCATAATTAAGATCCTGTCCGTCAGCGGCGCGGGTGTTGGCTGAGAAAACCAACTGATAAAACGAATTAGGAACAGCATAACGGCTACCTTCGGTATTGTAGGTATAAGTCATGACGTTGCGCATGTTGAGGGTTACATTGGAACTCAAGATGTCGGAATACTGCTTGGCTATCTCGGAGGCTTTGCGCAGGTAGTTTTCCCAATAGGCCTTGTTGAAATTTACCGGTAATGGCTGCAAAATCATGCTTATGGGTTTGACTTGCTCAAAATCGGGCAGGTTTTTCTCCTCGTCGGTCAGTGTTTGCTGTTGCAGAGTAGCCATTTTGGCCTTGTACATCTCGGCAGTAATTTTGTAAAGTCCGTCCAAGTCTCTCCAGATGGTGATAGGTATGCCTGTGGCATTTTCAAAAAGACTGGTAGATGATTGGGGAACGGACCTTTCGGGCATTTTCAGGTTATTACGGTGGTAGTCGCCTACTAACACTGTTGGTAATCCGCGTCGTTGGTGCATTTCGTAATAACTGCTTATAGTGCCTAACGAGGCCGACATTTGATAATCGTACCTGTCGAATATCGAATAGCTGATGAAAAACGGAGGGTCAATGCCTCCCATTTTAAGCTGTGACTTGTTACGGTCTACTTCTTTCTGTATAGCGTCTATCACCGGATGATTGCTTTGTGCAGAAAGGGATAACAGTCCAATCAACAGACTGACTGTCAGAAACGATTTTATTAATATTTTATTCATATTTCAAACTGTGATTTATGTGATTATTATGATTTATTTTCCAATTCTCCATTAATACATCCCCCTGCCCCCTTCTAAAGGGGAGTTGGGGAGTTTTTAGGGTCTTGCCAAGATAGGGGGTTGGCTTTGAGAACGGGCTTTTCGTTGGGTCTCTACCATTTTCACATAGACGGTTGGCGAGACGCAAGAGGCGGGGACGCTGCCCGATTCGGCTCCACAATAGCCATTGAACACATCATAATCGGTACCGCAGGCTGCTATTTGCGAAAAAATAGCTAAGGGCGTGCCTACTAAGTCGACGCCCCGCACCATCTCGTCGGGTCGACCGTCGGCAAAAATCCTGTAAACTAAGTACGGCGTTACATTAAAGGCATTGGGCATATAACGACCGGTAGAGGTGAAGCCACCGGAGACCTGGTCCATCAGGTAGCCGTATTCTTTGCCTTCGGCTTTCAACTGCTGCGCCATCATGGCACGAAGCTCCTTGTCTGTTTTGGGCTTGGAGCTTTCGATAATCGTGTTCGACTGACGGGTGAAGGTGTTCAGTTGAATCTGTGCCCGACCGTGTCCGTTGGAATTGGGGAAGCCGTCGATGGGCGTCCGGTTCATCAGGAAAGATTTAAGTATGCCATTCTTTACGATTTCGACCCGCTGTCCGCGTACCCCTTCATCATCAAATACATACTGGCCATTCATCGGAATGTTGTGTGATTTCTTCAGTTGGGGGTCGAAGATAACTGACATGTCTTCCGGAAGCACTAACTCACCTAACTTTTTCTTAAAAGTCTGCGCATCGGTTTCGCTTTTCAGCCGTGCACCTTCGATACGGTGGCCGAAGATTTCATGGAAGAACATGCTGGCTGCCTGCCCTGACATCAGCATAGGGCCGGAATAGGAATCGGCTACCGGCGCTGTTCGCAACTTTGAGATGGTTTCGCTTAGCCACCGGGCATCTTTTAACACCTGGTCGTCCGTAGGCAAGTCTTTGAGGTCGTAGGCAAAATAGCTCTTATACAGCGGTATATCCATGCCGTCGTCGGCTTTGCCCGAAGCGCTCATCATCATACGGTAACAAAGGCGGTTTTCGAAGATTTCGGCGCCCTCCGTGTCTACAAAATACTTGTGGGTGAGTTCTATCTCAAACGAAAACGACGAATTGATGATGTCCTTGTTCTCTTTGAACACGGCGCTGAATTTCTTCAGCTTCTCTTCGTAGGGTTTGGGGTCGAATTTTGCATCGGAGAAGTTAATCATTTTTTCCGAATAACGCTCCGGTGTCTCACTGCTAAAGTCATTGGACTTGTCTTCCGAACTGACTTTGACGGCCACATTGGCTTTCACTTTCTCAAAACGCTTGGTGGCTTCGACGTATACCGCATCGGTTTTTTGCCACAAAGTCGTTTTCCATGCTGCAGGATTATCTTCCAAACCAAGCAAACCGTACCCGGCTGAGTTGTAATCGGCATACCCTTGTTCGTTTGATTCCTTAATCTCGCGCGTGTTGTCCATTGCGGGACTGCCTACCCTGACCGCTACGTTAAATAGACGCTGTGTGACGGGGCGGCTCATGGTAATCTCGCCAAAGCTGGCGGCAATGGCATGGATGCGCTGGTCGTATACCCTGTAACTGATGTAGTAAGCCGGTACCGGCTGCATCTTCAGGGTGGCAAGGTTACGGTCGGCTTCGGTCTTGAGCGACTGTAACAGTACATTCTGCGCCGTGAGTGGTATTGAGCAGACGACGACTAAAAATAAAAATAAGATTCTTTTCATACTCAGGAAATTAATTGTTTATTGTTGAAATTAAGAAAAAGACTTTATAACATCCCCCTGCCTCCTTCAAAGGGGGAGTTGGTTATTCTACTACCATCATCTTGTCGCCGACGGCCATTTTATCGTTTTCTTTGATGTATACTTTCTTGATAGTACCGTCGATAGGGCTGCGTATTTCATTTTCCATCTTCATGGCTACCAAAACACACAACGGGTCGCCAATTTTAACCGTATCGCCCTGCTTGACGTATACTTTCAAGATGACACCTGGCATTTGAGCCGTTATCACCTGCCGCCCTATCACCTTCGTTTTCGAACGGGCCATACGCATCTTTTTCAGTTCGTCTATCACGTTCACCAAAAAATAGTCGCCTTTGTTTTTTACTTCGTAGTTGGAGTTGTCGAGCGCGGTTATCTGGACGCCGTGCGATTTGTTGTTCAAGATGATGGAATGTAACGTATCTCCGCCTACATTGTAATCGACTTCGTACACAGTCCCGTTGACCGAGACTTTTTTGATTGGCCCGTCTTCTAAGATTTCTACCTTAAACTCGGCGTCCGACAGGTCGTTTATCGTTGCATAATAAGTTGCTAATGGTTGCATAAGATTGAATGTTAAAAATTATTGGCTAACATTTGTAACTTGCCGTAATGTTTCCATAGCGATTCGCCGACGAGCGGCACCGTTGTAGCGCGGGCGGCAGCGTCTTTCTCCTGTTCGTAATGCTTCAGGGCGGCGGCTATGATGGCAACGGTAGGGTCACTGTTTCTTCGGCGCCTGAGTTCTTCCTTATCGAACTGGGTATCGATAAAGGTTGTATCATAGATGCCTTTCAGAAATGTTTCGTTTTGCAACACCCTCAGATGGAATGGAATAGTTGTTTTTATCCCTAATATCTTATATTCCCGCAAAGCGCGTCTCATATTTAAGATAGCCGATTCTCGGTTACGCCCCCAGGTGCATAGCTTGGCTATCATCGGGTCGTAGTGCAGCGAGACCTCAAAGCCTGCGTAGGCGCAACTATCTAAGCGTATGTTACGTCCTTCGGGCGCTTCACGGACGCGGATAATGCCGGGAGAAGGCATGAAATTGTTTTCAGGGTCTTCGGCATAAATACGACATTCGATAGCAGCGCCCCTAAACTCCACCTCTTCCTGTTTATAAGACAACGGATTGCCACCGGCTATCAGTATCATGTCGCGCACGATGTCTACACCCGTACATTCTTCCGTCACCGGATGCTCCACCTGCAGACGGGTGTTCATCTCAAGGAAGTAGAAGTTTTGCTTTTTGTCTACCATGAACTCCAATGTACCGGCACTGTAATAACCTATCTTTTTACAGGCGGCGACGGCTACTGCGAGCATCTTTTTGCGTGTTTCTTCTTTCAGGAACGGCGACGGCGATTCTTCTATCACTTTCTGATTACGTCGCTGGATTGAACATTCTCTTTCAAAGAGATGTATCACATTCCCATATTTATCCCCCAATACCTGCACTTCAATATGGTGCGGGTTTTCGATGTATTTCTCTATATAGATAGCGTCATTGCCGAATGAGTGTGCGGCCTCGGAGCTAGACAAACGGAAAGCGGCGTCCAACTCTTCCTCTTTGTGAACTAAACGCATCCCTTTACCGCCTCCACCGGCCAATGCTTTCAGCATGACAGGGTATCCTGTCTCTTTGGCTTTAACGCGCGCTTCGTCTATTCCAGCAACAGCTTCTTTTGTCCCCGGCACTATCGGGACGCCTGCCGCCTGCATGATTTTACGCGCCTCTGTTTTGATGCCCATCTTTGCAATGACATCGGCGCTCGGCCCGATAAATATAACTTTTTCCTCCTCACAGCGGTGGGCAAAATCGGCATTTTCGGACAAGAAGCCATATCCGGGATGAATAGCCGCCCCTGTCTTTTTGGCTATTTCGATTATCAACTCCGGCTTGAGGTAGGAGGTATCCGATTCATCCTGCGAAATACAGAAGGCCTCTTCGGCATACCGCACATGCAGTGCGCCCCGGTCGGCATGGGTATAAACCGCTACCGTCGGTATATTCATCACGCGACAAGTGCGAAATATCCGCATAGCTATCTCGCCGCGATTGGCCACAAGTACTTTTTTTATCATTTTTTCTACCTATATTTAATCCCTAACGGGATTGTGGAATCTTTAAATCTTTAAATCTTTAAATCTTTAAAGTGGCATATTCGAATGCTTCTTAGGCGGATTCGTCTGCCGTTTATTAGCCAGCAGTTCAAAGCTACGTATCAGCCGCCACCGCGTTACTGATGGCTCAATGATCTCATCAATATACCCTAATTCGGCTGCCCGGTAGGGGTTTGCAAACTTCTCCCGATAGTCATTGAGTAGCTCATTACGACGTGTCGCCGGCTCCTCAGCTTCGGTTATCTCTTTACGAAAGAGAATATTCACAGCCCCTTCGGCCCCCATGACCGCTATCTCGGCTGTCGGATACGCATAGTTGAGGTCGCCGCGTATCTGCTTCGAGCTCATCACACAATAAGCGCCGCCGTAAGCCTTGCGGGTGATAACGGTCACTTTTGGTACTGTCGATTCGCAATAGGCATACAGCAACTTGGCGCCGTTGCGGATGATACCCTCATATTCCTGATGTACCCCAGGAAGGAAGCCCGGCACATCCTCAAAGGTCAGTAACGGGATATTAAAAGCATCGCAGAACCGAACAAAACGCGCTGCTTTGACCGAAGCATTCACGTCGAGCGTCCCGGCTAAAACCGACGGCTGGTTGGCCACGACCCCGATACTCTTCCCGTTCAACCGGATGAAACCTATCACCATGTTTTTGGCATACTCTTCCTGTATCTCAAAGAAGTTCTCATCGTCGGCAACCGATACTATCAACTCCTTGATGTCGTAAGGCTGGTTAGGGTTGGCTGGTATCAATAAATTCAACGCTGGGTCTATCCGGTTAGGGCTGTCGGTCGTCGGAACAAAGGGTGGCTCTTCCATGTTATTATTAGGCAGGAACGACATCAGCTCCCTTATCTTCAGGATGCAATCGATGTCGTTTTCGGCCGAAAAATGTGCTACTCCCGACCGGCTTGTATGGATATCACAACCTCCTAAGTCGTTCTTGGAGACGTCTTCCTGCGTCACTGCCTTCACTACATCAGGCCCGGTGATAAACATATAACTGGTCTCTTTGACCATAAAGATAAAATCGGTGAGCGCCGGCGAATAGACCGCGCCTCCGGCACAGGGTCCCATGATGGCGCTTATCTGCGGGATGACGCCCGAAGCTAACGAGTTACGGAGAAATATCTCAGCATACCCAGCCAAAGAACGAATTCCTTCCTGTATGCGGGCGCCACCCGAATCGTTCAGCCCGATAACCGGCGCACCTACCCCCATGGCCATGTCGATGATCTTACAAATCTTTCGCGCAAAAGTCTCCGATAACGACCCTCCAAATACCGTAAAGTCCTGCGCATAAACAAAAACAGTCCGGATACCAATTAGCCCGTAGCCTGTCACAACTCCGTCGCCTAACGGTCGCTGCTTCTCTAATCCGAAATCTGAACACTTATGTATAACAAACTTATCGACCTCCACAAAAGTACCTTTTTCTAACAGTAAATCTATCCGCTCACGCGCTGTTAGCTTGCCTGCCGAATGCTGTTTTGCTATACGTTCATCGCCGCCTCCTAACTCAGCCTCGCGGTTCATTTTTCTTAATAAATCAATTTTTTCCTTCATATCTTCTTACTTAAATTGTGATACTGTAATAATCCCTTTCCCCTGCATAGCCTGATAGGTTACGAATGCTGTATCTCCATCCCTATTGACGGTGCAACTTGCTACCGTTTTGCCCTGTTTGACTAACGCCTCTTTCCATTCGGGATTGACAAACGTCTTCAGGGCAAGAGGGATATTGCGCCCTTTTTCCCGTACTGCCATTTGGCGATTTCGGTCTGTCCTACGGGTATCCCGGCTGTCGTCATGCTTTGGATAAAAACAAATAATATACTTGTAATCAGAATTTTTATAAAGAAAGAAATACCGCTCATAGCGCGATAATATAAGTAAAATTCATGTTAGCAAAAGGCAAATATACGAAAATTTTTGTAATTATTACGAAAAACACTATTTTTGCAAAATAAATTTCGCCACGGGGACGGGGAAAGCGCGCAGGCCGTGGCTCCCAAAATATCTTAATATAGAGAAAAAAATGACATATAATACGGTATACGCGTATTTTTATGTACTTTTGCACTGATTTTTAAAACAAATGAATATGGAAATTATTGTAAGAAAGCCTACTGAAAAAGAAGTCGAGGCTATGAAGTCTAAACCGATATGGTCGTGTAAAGTGTCTGAGTTTGACTGGTTTTATGACAGTGAAGAAACCTGCTTAATCATCGATGGTGCGGTTACCGTTAAGTATGGCGCAAAAAGCGTTTCGTTTACCACCGGCGATTATGTGATTTTCCCGAAAGGCTTGTCATGTGTTTGGCAGGTCACAAAAGCGGTTAAAAAGTATTACGAATTTAAATAGCATGGACTATCGTCTACATAAATCCAAATGGAAAAAAAACATCATTACATCGGTTTGACCGATGCGTTAGTTCTTGAAAGTCGTAAACTGCATGGAGAAAATATCTTAACACCTCCCAAAAAAGAGGCGTTGTGGAAGCAGTTTTTAGAAAAATTTACCGACCCTATCATTATCATTCTATTGGTAGCCTTGTTGTTATCCATCGGTGTAGCATGTTACGAGTTTTTTTCTGGTCATACTGCTTGGAGCGTCTTTCTGGAGCCGGCAGGTATATTAACGGCTATCCTCTTAGCAACAATGGTGGGCTTTGGTTTTGAGTTGAGCGCTAACAAAAAGTTTGAGGCGCTTAACAAAGCCAACGACAACACGCTTGTCAAGGTGTCACGTAACGGTTTTGTCTGCCAAGTAACAAAAAGAGAAATCGTTGTCGGCGATATTGTGCATCTTGAGACAGGGGAAGAAGTGCCTGCCGACGGAGAGCTACTCGAAGCTGTCTCGCTGCAAATCAACGAATCAACCCTCACAGGCGAGCCTGTTTGCAAAAAAACTACCAACCCCGCCGATTTTAAAAATGACGCCACCTATCCTTCCAACCATGCGATGAAAGGTACAACGATTGCCGACGGTCATTGTACTATGCAGGTATTAACAGTTGGCGACGCCACCGAATACGGTAAGGTTTATGAAGGCGCACAAATCGACAGCAGTGTTGAAACGCCTCTGAATCAACAGTTGGATAAGCTGGCCGACCTAATCAGCAAAGCAAGCTATGCGATTGCTATTTTGATAGTTGTTGGACGATTGACAGGCTTCACTGTGACAATGATACCCACTTTTACATGGCTTAGCTTTTTACCCTATTTTGTAAGCGCTATGGCCTTAGCTTCCGGTATATTCCTCTGGATACGCAAAACAGCATTAGAAGAAAAAAGCGACTTTTTAAAATATCTATTTGCTATCATGGTGTTGATATTCGGTTTTGTTTCCTATTACTTTTTCAGTATCGGTTCGGCTGAGGTCAATTGGGAAATCTTCAGTACCTACGCACTCCAAACGGTTATGATAGCCGTCACACTGATAGTCGTTGCCGTCCCCGAAGGGCTACCCATGGCGGTCACACTAAGTCTGGCGCTGAGTATGAAGCGTATGTTATCGACTAATAACCTTGTCCGTAAGATGCACGCCTGCGAAACGATGGGCGCCACTACAGTCATCTGCACTGATAAGACAGGGACGCTTACACAAAATAAAATGACCGTCTTTGACCATGATTTTTATGATTATCAAGATTTTTCCCCATCCAAAAACCTTCTTGAATATCCTGTAAATCCTGACCTTGGTTTAGATGTTTTATACGAGGGCATCGCCGTTAATTCTACTGCCTATTTGGATTATTCCAATCCTGGTAATGTCAGGGCTTTAGGCAATCCGACGGAAGGTGCGTTGCTGCTCTGGCTGCATGAAAAGAACATCAACTATCTGCCTTTGCGCGAAAATGCTTCCATTATTGAACAGCTTACTTTTTCGACCGAAAGGAAGTATATGGCAACTGTGGTACAATCGCAATTGGTTGGTAAGAAAATACTCTATGTGAAGGGGGCGCCGGAAATCGTTTTGGACTTATGCAACTCTGTTCCTGTGGATAAGTCGGTTATTCATGATAAATTGATTGAATATCAGAACAAAGCCATGCGTACCTTGGGGTTTGCCTTTCAAATAATTGAAGATGACGAAAGCTGTTTCAAAGATGGGAAGTTGAATATTGGAGCACAAGCGTCGAGCAATTGCTCCGTCCCCGCGGCGAAAAAAGTCTCCGCCGATTCCCCCGTCCCCGTGGCGGGGCTGACGTTTTTGGGGGTGGTGGCTATTTCTGATCCGGTGCGCCAGGATGTACCCGAAGCTGTTAAGATGTGTACGAATGCGGGTATTGGGGTGAAGATTGTTACGGGTGATACGCCGGGCACAGCTAAGGAGATAGGGCGACAGATCGGTCTGTGGCACGACAATGAGCCGGAAACGCACCATCTTACCGGAACGGAGTTTGCTGCTTTGAGCGATGAATCGCTGTCTGAACGGATAATGAGTTTGAAAATCCTGTCGCGCGCACGTCCGATGGACAAGCAACGGTTGGTACAACTGCTGCAACGCAAAGACCAGGTTGTGGCTGTTACCGGCGACGGCACCAATGATGCGCCGGCGCTGAACGCTGCACAAGTGGGGCTTTCGATGGGCGACGGCACTTCGGTAGCAAAAGAAGCCAGCGACATCACCATCCTTGATAACTCTTTCAGCAGCATCTCACGCGCCGTTATGTGGGGGCGCTCGCTGTATCAAAACATTCAACGTTTTATCCTGTTTCAGTTGACTATCAACGTCGCAGCCTGTCTGATAGTGCTGATAGGCGCCTTTCTGGGGACAGAATCGCCGCTGACAGTCACACAGATGCTATGGGTCAACCTTATCATGGACACCTTTGCAGCCATGGCATTGGCTTCGCTGCCCCCTAACGAAAAGGTGATGCTCGACAAACCCCGCAAGACAACCGACCATATCATCAGTAAACCGATGGCCAAAAGCATCTTAGGCGTTGGACTGCTGTTTGTTGTCCTGCTGTTCGGCCTGGTGCAATACTTTAAACACGCAGATATCACTTCCCTCACCCAGTTCAGCCTGGCGGATTTCGGACGTAGCTTCTTCGATTTTAGTCCCGGCAACGGACTGTCAAACTACGAACTATCGCTTTTCTTTACCATCTTTGTGATGTTACAGTTCTGGAACATGTTCAATGCCAAAGCATTCATGGCCGGCAAGTCGGCCTTTGCCTCCATCGCACTATGCAAAGGCTTCCTGCTCATCGCTTTAGTGATTCTGCTTGGACAGTGGCTCATCGTCACCATCGGCGGCGAGATGTTCAACGTCACCGCCCTGCAGCCTGTCGACTGGCTAATAATCATCGGCGTCACCTCCTTCGTCCTCTGGATCCGCGAACTCATCCATCTCATAAAAGTAACAACGGCATCCCTGCCGTTGTAAAAATTAAAATAACTGCACTCTATGAATCATTTCTTTGTATACCCCAGCCCCATCGGCCCCATCCGTATCATTGATAACGGCCAAACCATCATTTCCATAAAATTCACCGTCAATAACCCCACCTCCCCTTCAGACGCCATGGAAAAAGAAACGACATTGATAAAAGCCGCCATTCAACAACTGTCAGAATATTTTTCCGGCAACAGAACCATTTTCGATGTCCCGATAGAAACAAAAGGTACAGACTTCCAAAAAAGCGTATGGAATGCGCTATGTACCATCCCTTACGGCGAGACCCGTTCCTACCGGCAAATAGCCTCCCTTGTGAACTGCCCATTAGGCGCCCGCGCAGTTGGCTTAGCTAACAACCGCAACCCTGTATCCATCATCATCCCCTGCCATCGCGTTATCGGAGCTGATGGCAGCCTGACTGGATATGCAGCCGGAACGGCAATTAAGCAACAACTACTCAAACTCGAATCGGGTAAATAGGTTTCAGGTGTCAGGGTTCAGAAAAATATACATGCATAATACTACAATTATTTAATATGAAAATCAACCTCTTAATTATTATCGTACTTTTAGCCGTCTATCGCCCAGCTTTCTCGCAGTCTGTATCCATCGAAGCCAACATGGGAAACAGGATAGAACCGATAAAGCCAATATGGGCCTGGTTTGGATATGATGAACCTAACTATACCTACATGAAAGACGGAGTCAAACTGCTGGGCGAGCTTCAAAAACTGAGCTATACGCCGGTTTATGTCCGTGCGCATAACATGCTCACTACCGGCGACGGCACAGCGGCGTTGAAGTGGGGCTCAACAAACGCCTACACCGAAGACCGTCAGGGTAAACCTGTTTTCAACTGGACTATCGTCGACAAAATCATTGATACGTATGTTAATCTTGGGATGAAACCACTTGTACAGATAGGATTTATGCCCGAAGCGTTGTCGTCGAAGCCGCAACCGTACCGTCACTATTGGACACCTGACACGCCTTATAACGAGATATTTTTAGGGTGGACGCATCCTCCGAAAGACTACAACAAATGGCGGGAACTTGTGTATCAGTGGGCGCTTCACAGCATCGAAAGGTATGGCCGCAGCGAGGTCGAATCGTGGTATTGGGAGGTGTGGAACGAACCCGATATTGCCTATTGGTCGGGCACATTCGAGGAGTATTGCAAGCTGTATGACTATGCAGCCGACGGCCTAAAGAAAGCCCTTCCTACCGCACGTATTGGAGGCCCTCACTCGACAGACCCCAGAAACAAAGGCGCTAATGAGTTCCTACGCAAGTTCCTCACACACGTTACCGAAGGCGTTAATTATGCGACAGGGCAAAAAGGCTCGCCGCTCGATTATATCGGGTTTCACGCCAAAGGGTCGCCAAGGATTGTCGACGAGCATGTAAGGATGAATATAGGCGTTCAGTTGCTCAACATCTCAAAAGGTTTTGAAGCGGTCGCCGACTTTCCGACGTTAAAACATCTGCCAGTTGTCATCGGCGAATCCGACCCCGAAGGCTGTGCCGCCTGCTCCGAAGATTACCACCCGCAGAACGCCTACCGCAACGGCACGATGTATTCAAGCTATACTGCCGCATCCTTTGCCCGCAAGTATGAGTTAGCAAGGCATTGGGGCGTTAATTTCTTGGGCGCTGTCTCGTGGTCATTCGAGTTTGAAGACCAGAAATGGTTTGCAGGCTTCCGCGACCTGTCTACTAACGGCGTCAACAAACCCGTACTCAACGTGTTCCGTATGTTTGGACTGATGAAGGGTTATTTAGCCGAAACGACCTCTTCAGCGCCACTGACAGCCATTGAGATGACACAAAACAGCGTCCGCAAAGAAGCCGACATCAACGCATTAGCAAGCATCAGCCCGGACGAAAGGACAGCGGCAGTGATGGTCTGGAACTACCACGACGATGACCTGCCGGCAGAGCCGGCGTCGATAACGTTGAAGATAAAAAGCTTGCCGGCTATCCCCGCACAAAAAGTGTTACTGAACCATTATCGGATAGATAATCAATACAGTAACTCGTATGAAGTGTGGAAAGCCATGGGCAGACCACAGAACCCTACAAAAGAGCAAGTCGAAAAACTTGAACGTAGCGGACAATTGGAGATGTATACCTCGCCACAGTATGTGAGGTTGACAGATAACGCGCTACAAATCGAATTCGTCCTGCCCCGTCAGGGTGTTTCTTTGATAAAACTCGACTGGTGACGGAAGAAACGAATGAATAAAAAATTGAATATAAACGATTTAATAATGGAAAGATAAACGATGGAAACTAAAATTATTGATGCACATGCCCATCTCTGGCTGCGGCAAGATACCGAAGTCAACGGGATGAAGATTGAAACCCTCACAGGTGGAAAGTCCCTGTTTATGGGCGAAATACGCCAGATGATACCGCCTTTTTTGATAGACGGGCGCAATACGGCTGAGGTTTTCCTTTCCAACATGGATTATGCCCGTGTATCGGCTGCCGTCATCACACAGGAATATATCGACGGTAAACAAAACGACTATCTGTGGGAGGTACAAAATAAATACTCCGACCGTTTTTTGTGTTGTGGGATGGTAGATGCGCGTAAGTCCGGCTTTTTAAGCGAAGGCAACGAGTTAATCGACAAGGGTTTCAAAGGCATAAAAATCCCTGCCGAGCGTCTCATCATGCCAGATAAACGTGTCTACCTGACCTGCGACGAGATGATGCAGTTATTTCGACGCATGGAAGCCGATGATATCTTCCTTTCCGTCGACCTGGCTCCCGGCACCGTGCAGGTGTCCGAGATGGAAGAAGTGATAGCAGCATTTCCCCGATTGCGGATAGCCGTTGGCCATTTTGCGATGGTCACCCGCCCCGACTGGCAACAGCAAGTCAAGCTCGCGCGGCATCCCAATGTCATGATCGAATCCGGAGGTATCACATGGCTGTTTAACGACGAGTTCTACCCCTTCACCGGCGCTGTTTGGGCTATCCGCGAAGCTGCCTCCATAGTAGGTATCGAAAAACTAATGTGGGGATCCGACTACCCCCGCACCATAACCGCCATCACCTACAAGATGTCATGCGATTTTATCCTGAAGACACCCCTCCTCAGCGCAACAGACAAAACCCTCTTCTTAGGAGAAAACGCCTGCAACTTTTACAGATTTTCCGCCCTTATCGACCTCCCCTACATCAAAAACATGTCCGAATAACCCCCTCTCTCCCTTTGAACGTTCCATGGTCAACCTCACACTTAAACGGGCAACTCCGAATGAGTTTTTCATCTTTCCCTTTTGTGAGTTTCCCAACTATGCAGAACAGACGCCTTGGGGCATTTTTGCCGATGTGGATGCCATGATGCGCGATTTGTACGACTGTGGCTTCAATTTAACACCACACGTTCCCGCATATTCTAATTATAAATAATAATGATAGTCAACAAGAACTTGCAATCCTCTGTCCCCTATAACATTACGTTTAAGGGGTATCAAAGGGATAGCATTGTAGTTGTCAATTCGTTTATTCAAGGCAGACTGGATCCCTTCAAAGTCGAACAGATGTGGCTCGCACCCGGATGTGGCATCTTACTGACAGTCAAATGAAAATGATTTGCCCACGCAAGCTGTTTTGTCATTACAGCAAAGAAAATTTCGTTTTATAACGAAAAACACTAACTTTGCAGCTCGAAACAGAGGTTATTCAAAGGTTTATAACGGACTTCGGCTTTTGGAAAATCTGCATCTGAGTTTATTTGAAGTCCACTAAAGTAGTAATACTATGAGATTTAAATTATTATTAGCGGTTCTTTTGGTAACTTCGGTTAATGTGGCTTCGGCGCAATTTCCCGAAATAAAAACGGATTTAGACAGAAAAGTAAAGGCTTTTCTGGAAGAAAATGCACGCAACTGGCGGGATTTGAACGTCCCCTTGACAGACGGCAAACTGCTGTACGACATCATTGTTGAAAAAAACTACAAATCGGCAGTAGAGATTGGCACCTCGACCGGTCATTCAGGTATATGGATTGCCTGGGCGTTGAGCAAGACCGGCGGTAAGCTGATAACCTTTGAACTCGACCGTAGCAGGCATCTTCAGGCGGTGGAAAACTTTAAAAAGGCTGGGTTGTCCGAGTTAATTGACGCCCGTCTCGGCGATGCCCACGAGTTAGTACCGGCGCTAACAGGCAAATACGACTTCGTCTTCAGCGATGCGGATAAAGACTGGTATAAGAACTATTTTATCGCCATGGATCCCAAAGTTGTTGTCGGAGGTTGCTTTACGGCTCACAATGTGTCTCAACGAACCGGCGATATTCGCGCCTTTCTTGAGCATATTGAAAAATTAAGCAACTACACAACTACCGTAAACAATGCGAGCGGTTCGGGTCTTTCAATCAGTTACAAAACAAAAGAAAAATAACGTCACTTGAATACAATTGGAAACTTAGAAAGAAAATTAGGACTGTTCCCGGTTACGAACATCGTCGTTGCCAATGTGATTGGCGCGGGTATATTTACAACAACAGGCTATTTGATGGGCTACCTGGGCAGCGCCTGGTTAATGTTGGTTTTGTGGGTGGCCGGCGGATTAATAGCATTTTGCGGCGCCCTCTCTTACGGTGAGCTTGGCGCTAACTATCCCGAAGCCGGCGGTGAGTACACATTTATTTCCAAAATATTTCACCCTTTACCCGGTTTTTTAAGCGGATGGCTTTCGCTGATAGTAGGCTTTTCGGCGCCTATTGCCGCCTCGGCCATCGGGTTCTCGAAATATTTTGTCTGGGCTTTCCCACAGATTCAGTCAGGTCTGGGTATAAGCCCTGTTATTTTAAGTAAAATATTAGCTATCACCATCATCCTTACCTTCACCAGCATTCATTACCGGGGGATTATTTTGGGCGCTAAAGTTCAGAACTGGCTCACCATGCTGAAGATAGTGTTAGTTGTCGGATTGATAGTAGCCGGATTTACCGTTGGGAAGGGCAGTTTCGACCATCTAACCGGCTCGTCACTCTTTTCAGGCGAGTTTAAAGGATGGAAGCCAATGGGCTTGTCGCTTATGTTCATCATGTTTGCCTACAGCGGATGGAATGCTGCAACCTATATCGGTTCCGAAATAAAAAATCCGGCCAAAACGATTCCGCGCTCACTCCTTATCTCTACGGGTATTATTTTGGTGTTGTATATCTTGTTAAACTTGTTTTTTATTTATGCCATTCCACCCGACAAGATGATAAACGAGCCTGAGATTGGCGGTTTAGCTGCAGGGCTGGCTTTTGGTCGAACAGCCGAAGCGGTTATCTCGTTACTCATTTCTTTTGCCCTGTTTTCATCGTTGAGTTCGTCCATCATTATTGGCCCAAGGGTGTACTATTCCATGGCCAAGCAAGGCTACTTTTTCCAATTTGCAGCCAAAATACATCCACGCTTCGGCGTGCCTTCCGCATCCGTCTTGCTGCAAGGCGCATTGGCTGTTATTATGGTTCTATCAGGCACTTTTGAACAGATCCTTATTTACATGGGATTTTCGTTGGGTATTTTTCCTATCATTGCCGTCTTAGGTGTGTTAAAACTCAGACAGTCAGGGAAAAGCGCTCTTAAAATGCCCGGATACCCATTCGTCCAACTGATTTTTATTTCAGCAGGGATAATGATGCTCGTGCTTTCTTATCTCGAAAGACCGAATGAATCGCTAATCGCCATATTAACAGTGCTTTCGGGGATACCATTTTACTATTGGTTCAAACGAAAAAGAAGGATTTCGTAAATATTTGGATTTTTTACGAAAGCGAAGAGATACTTAAAACAGATTTTCACTACTTTTGTCGCGAAATATTTATATAAAAAATAAACCATTATGAAGACTTTTAAATTATTAACAATTGCATTTTTAGGTATTGTTTTGTCGGTACTCCCGACATCGTTATTAGGTCAGGTCAATGAGGGTGATACCACCTATCGACCGGAATCTGGACAGGCTGGGAAGGATGTCGTTTGGGTTCCTACCCCACATCAATTAGTTGATGTAATGATAAGTATGGCTAATCTGACCTCGTCCGATTTTTTAGTTGACTTAGGTTCGGGCGACGGACGCATTGTTATTGCTGCGGCTAAGAAAGGCATTAAAGCCGAAGGTGTTGAGTTTAATCCCGATATGGTTGCCCTTTCGAAAAGAAATGCGCAGAAAGAAGGGGTCTCCAACCGAGCTACTTTTATTAATGCCGATTTCTTTGAATATGACCTGTCGAAGGCTTCGGTCGTAACTATGTTCTTGCTATCTGACCTGAACCGAAGGCTCAAACCCCGCTTGCTTGAGCTAAGACCGGGCACCCGTGTCATCACCAATTCGTTTTTGATAGACGACTGGCAGCACGACGAAAAACGAGAGCTAACCGACGAAAGTGTTTCTTGGAACACCGCCTATATGTGGATAGTGCCGGCCAAAGTGGAGGGCACATGGAAGTTCAACGGCGGCGAGTTGCAGTTATCCCAGACCTACCAAATGGTTTCAGGTAACCTGAAAACGGGCGAAGCATCGAGGCCAATAACCGAAGGCAAGCTACGCGGAGACGTCCTGACCTTCACCTGCAACGGAGCTAACTACAAATGCACCGTCAGCAACAACGCTATGAAAGGCACAGCCGAAAGACAGGGCAAAACCGAAGCTTGGCAAGCCACCAAAAACTAATTAGTTTTCAGGAATAGCCGGTAACTAAAAAAAATACAATTCGGCTATGGATTTTTTCAGTATCGGATGGATGAGATGTGGAGCAATCTCGGCTAATGGCTTTAGGACGAAGGGGCGTTGGTGCATCAGGGGATGCGGGATGGTCAGGGCTGGGGTTTGCAGGATAAGGTCGTCGTATAACAAGATGTCTATGTCTATCTCTCTGTCCTGGTAGTTGCCGTTGAGGGTTTTGTGCTGTCGGCCAACTTTTTTCTCTATTTCTAACGTCGCTGTTAATAAGGACAACGGATTGAGTTCGGTTGAGATGGCTAAAACAAGATTCTGATAGGATGCGGTTGAATCGTAACCCCAAGGAGGGGATTCATAATAGTTAGACAGGGTAAGTATTTCCCCTACCCTTTCTGCGATTAGCGTTAACGCTTTCCTAATAAATGCCAAGCGGTCGCCGATATTGGAACCCAATCCTAAATAAACGGTTGCCATCTAAGGCAATATCAACATGGCATCACCATAAGCACAAAAGCGATACTCCTCCTTGATAGCTATTCGATAGGCCTCCATTATCAGCTCATATCCGCCAAAAGTGGCTGTCAGCATCAATAAGGAGGATAACGGGGTATGGAAATTGGTTATCATACAGTTGGCAATGCTAAAGTCGTAGGGCATGAAGATGAACTTATTCGTCCACCCGTCAAATTCCTTCAGATGCCCATCGGTGCTCACAGACGATTCGATAGCCCGCATGACAGATGTACCTACGGCGCAAACTTTTTTGCCTTTATCCTTTGCGTCGTTCACCGAGTTAGCCACTTGTTCGCTGATAATCATCTGCTCGGAATCCATCTTGTGCTTGGACAGGTCTTCAACATCTATCTCCCTGTAATTGCCTAAACCAGAATGAACCGTTATAAATTCGAACTTACAGTCTTTTATCTCAAGGCGTTTCATCAACTCACGGCTGAAATGCATTCCTGCTGCGGGTGCTACAACAGCTCCCTCTTCGGTTGCATAAATAGTCTGGTAACGAATGGCATCGTCGGGTTCGACCTCGCGGGTAATATACTTGGGAAGGGGTGTATTGCCCATGCTGTATAACAGTTTTTTAAATGCAGCGTGTGAGCCGTCGTAAAGGAAACGCAAGGTGCGCCCACGCGAAGTGGTATTGTCAATCACTTCGGCCATAAGCGAATTGTCGTCGCCAAAATATAACTTGTTACCTATCCGTATCTTACGTGCCGGGTCTACAAGCACATCCCATAAATGAACTTCGGGGTTCAGCTCCCTCAGCAAGAATACTTCTATACAAGCGTCTGTCTTTTCCTTGTTTCCGTATAATCGGGCAGGAAAGACTTTTGTATTGTTCATTATAAAAACATCGCCTTTGGCAAAATAACGGATTAAGTCTTTAAACACCTTGTGTTCAATCTTGCCCTTCTCACGGTGAACGACCATCATCCTTGATTCGTCGCGAAACCTTGCCGGATATTGCGCAATTAAATGGGAAGGGAGTTGGAATTTGAATTTGGAAAGTTTCATATTAATTGGGTTTATAAATTAATTATTGGGGAGGAAGGATAAGATTTTTACATCCCCCTGCCCCCTTCAAAGGGGGAGTTTAAATAGGCATCTATATCGTCTATATCGAGGCATTGGGCTAATGTCACCTCGCCAATGCGGGTTCGTTCCAACGTTATCAGATGTGCGCCCGAATGAAGCGCTTGTCCGATGTCGCGCGCTAATGCCCTGATATAGGTACCTTTACTGCAAACGACGCGAATCTTAAGTATCGGCAACTGATAATCTATCAGTTCGATTTCGTCGATTATCAACTCTTTTGCTTTTAGCGGTGCGTCCTTTCCTTTTCGCGCTAACTGATAGGCGCGTGTACCGTCGATTTTGCAGGCCGAAAACGCGGGAGGTATCTGTTCGATTCGGCCTAAAAACTGTTTCAACACATTTTCGACCGCTTCGCGGGTGATATGCTCGGTCGGATACGTAGCGTCAACCTCTTCTTCCAAGTCGAACGAAGGAGTCGTTGCGCCTAATTGCAGCTTCGCTATATATTCTTTCGTTTGTCCCTGAAACGTATCTATTTGTTTGGTTGCACCTCCGGTACAGACTATCAAAACGCCTGTAGCTTTAGGGTCTAACGTGCCGGCATGTCCCACTTTGATTTTTTTAACCTGTAACTTTCGCGACAGCCGGTTGCGAAACTTATTGACTAAATCGAAAGAGGTCCAATCTAACGGTTTATTGAAATATACAACTTCTCCGGCAACAAAATCCCTCATTACGACAACAACGAATGAACAATGACAATCAACCCGACAACGGCGCAATAGATTGCGAAGTATAACAGTTTCCCTTTTTTTACTAAGTCTATCATCCACTTGCAGGCGAGCAACCCCGAAACGAATGCAGCAAGAAAGCCGAAAACCATCGCAGCCGGCGAAAAAGAAGAGAAGACAACGGCGCTTCCTTTCATCACTTTAATAATATCTAATAAGGATTCGCCTAACACAGGAAGGATAACCATCAGAAACGAAAACTTGGCAACGTTTTCTTTCTTGTTTCCTAACCATATACCTACTGCTATCGTCGTGCCGGAGCGCGAGAGGCCGGGCAAGACCGCACAAGCCTGCGCCAAACCGATATAGATAGCGTCTAAAAAGGAGATGGTTTCCTTTTGACGCGGACGGGGACGGTACGAAATCAACAACAACGCAGCGGTCAGTAACAACATACATCCTATTAATAATAAGCCGCTTCCGAATAACTGCCCGACGGTGTCCTTAAAAAACACCCCGACAAAACCGACCGGTATCATGGATAGAACCAATTTGGTAACCATCTTCGTCTCGTCGTTCCACCGGAAAGCTACTAACCCTTTGAATAAAGCCGATACTTCGCTCCATAAAACGATAATCGTACTCATTACCGTTGCACAGTGAACGAGAATGGCAAAGGCTAAGTTTTCTTCCCCTGACAATCCAAACCAAGTACCGGCAATAGCCAAATGTCCGCTACTGCTAACCGGTAAATATTCTGTAAGTCCCTGAATAAGGCCTAATATCAAACCTTCAATCCAACTCATGCTTTCTTTTTATCAGGGGTCTCAACCGGTTCTTTCGGTTTTTTTACAATACTGACCACAACAAGCGCAAAACCAAAAACCGTTACTATCGGCGCTACTACAATCCTTCGGACACTAAAAATTTCGGGATTAAACGAAACACCGTCCTGACTTCCGCCTCCGCTCATCAGCACAAATCCAATAATAATAAGCAGAACAGCAATAGCTATTAAAACAAAATTCTCTTTACCGAATGCAAAATCTTTCATATATATTTATTAAATGTAAAACATCTTCCGGTGCGACATGCGCAAGTACCTGTTCACTGCAAAACAGGCCGCTAACACGGACAAAATAATTCCAGAGGCAAAAACGATACTGTAGATTAGCATCATTACTTCCGGCCGAATTATCTCTCCTAAGTTCATAAACTCTTCTTTTATATAATATAATGAACCCATTAATAACATTATTGCAAAAACACCCGAAACAATTCCATTGATGATGTTGTTACGGATAAACGGCTTCCTGATGAAGGAGGGTGTAGCGCCTACTAATCGCATCGTATAAATGATAAATCGTTTGGAGTAAATAAGCAGCCTGACAGTATTGTTTATCAACACAAAAGAAATGATTATCAACACAAACAACAGCAGTATCAATACTACGCCTATCCGCCGGATGTTCTGGTTGACCGTTTGAATCATGTCCTGACGGTATTGCACATCGGAGAAGCGAGCCTGTGAAGCGAGACGTTTTTCAATTAACGGTAGACTGTCGGGGTGCGTATATTCGGATTTCAACTGTACTTCAATAGAGGCGCGAAACGGATTAAATCCTAAAAACGTCACCGGATTTTCGCCTAACTCGCGCTCCATCTCTCGCAAAGCCTGCTCTTTTGAGATATATTCGGTCGCTTTTACATACGGCTGACGCTCTAACTCCTTTCTCAATTCGCTGATTTTAGCAACTGATAAGTCGTCGGATAACACAATCGAGATGGAAATGTTTTCCTTCACATAATGCGACAACTCACTTCCAAGGAAGCCGATGATCAAAATCAAACCAAAAAGGTAAAGCACCAATGATATACTTATCACCGATATCAGATGCGAATTAAAAAATGAGACCGTATTTTTTACCTTCCTTGTTGCCATTAGAAACTGCTTTCGATTGCTCTTATCTAAAATTTTGGGACACTATTACCCCCAATTTCGCCACAAAACAAACGCTTTTTTGTCAATTAGCCGAATATTTATATATTATTAACAATTGGACGCCCGAAAAGTGTGGCCGAAGTAGCCTTTTCAATCCTGACATTTACCAATTCGCCGATGCGATGACTTCCCTTATCAAAGATAACGACCTTATTATGAGCGGTATGCCCGCACAATTGTTCACACGACCGTTTGGAGAATCCTTCGACAAGGACTTCATACGTTTGGCCGATATCGCGCCGATTACTTTCTTCCGACAGCCTGTTTTGCAAATCGATCATGCGTTGCAGACGGTGTATTTTTACCTCTTCGGGAACGTCGTCCGTCAGATGCTTTGCCGCATAGGTGCCGGGGCGTTCCGAATACTTGAACATATACGCCGAATCAAACCTCACCTCACGCATCAGGGAAAGAGTCGCCTCGAAGTCGTCTTCCGTTTCGGAATGGAACCCACAAAAGACATCCGTCGAAATGCCACAGGCGGGCATCTTTCGGCGAATGGAAGCGATACGGTCGAGATACCACTCGCGGGTGTAGTTCCGGTTCATCAACTGCAATATCCGCGAACTGCCCGATTGGGCCGGCAGATGAATGAACTTGCAAATGTTTGGGTAAGCCGCCATCACATCCAACAGCTCATCGCTCAAATCTTTCGGATGCGATGTCAGAAAACGGATACGCAATTGGGGCATTTTTTGGGCTACCTGTGCAAGCAACTGCGCAAAACCGGTCACTTGTCCGCCGGATATATCATACCGATACGAATTGACATTCTGGCCTAACAGTGTTACATCCTTATACCCTTTGGATTGCATATCAAAAAGCTCGTTCAGGATACTCTCTACATCACGGCTTCGCTCGCGTCCCCGTGTGTACGGAACAATGCAATAGGAGCAAAAGTTATTGCATCCGCGCATGATAGACACAAATCCCGAAACGCGCGCTCCAACAGTTTTATAGGGCATCACCTCCTTATAGGTCTCGTTAGCTGATAATTCTATGTTGATAGCCTTTTCGCCTTTCTCTACGGCGCCTACTAAGTTGGGCAGATCTAAATAAGCATCGGGGCCGACGATGATATCAACGCCTTTACTGAAGAAATCTTCCCGCACCCTTGCTGCCATGCAGCCTAATACGCCTATAATAAGTCCCTTTTTCTTCCTGCGAAGTGCATTGAAGAGCTGCAAACGGCTCCAAATTCGTTGTTCGGCATTGTCGCGGACGGAGCAAGTATTTATAAAAATGGCGTCGGCTTCCTCCATCTGTTCGGTAAGGGTGTAACCAACCGTTTGCATGACTGAAACAACGACCTCGCTATCGGCAACATTCATCTGACAGCCATACGTTTCAATGTACAACTTACGTTCCTCCTTATCGTCCGCGCTTCGTTTCATATAGCTTATTTTCCCCCCGAAATTGCCCGCAAAAGTACTACTTTTTTTTGAACTGCAAGTCACCGGTATCAACCCTTTATTATAAAGTTTTTGTGGTAACAAAAAAAAAATCGTATCTTTGCGTCCCAAAATGAATCATTATGGAAGAATTTGGCGACTGGATTTATATCATAATCATTGTCATAGCTGGTATAGCCAGCTTTTTCAGTTCGATGCGAAAAAAAGCACAACAGGCTGAAGTACAAAACCAACAACGCGATATCATCACCAACCGAAGGGATGACGTTGACGAATGGGACGACTATATCCCGAAAGCCGAAAAGATACCGGCTAACGCTGTTCTGCTGAAACAGCAGACACGCAAACCCTATCAATCCATTGATATGTATCAGGAAGCCATTCCTGCCTTTGCAATGGAAGAGCCACGAACAATGGAGACAGACGAAAGACAGACACTAATCACTATTGAAGATCTTCCGGCAGACGTCGATGATTGGCGCAAAGCATTTGTTTACCAAGAGATTTTTAATCGTAAATATTGATTTGCGGGTCTCAGGTGACAGGTTTCAGTGGACAGAAAACCTAACACCTGAAACCTGAAACCTAAAACCTATAAAAAATGAGATTTAAAAAAATCACAGCCGAGGAAGCGGCTATGTTTGTGAGTGATAACGACAATGTAGGATTCAGCGGATTTACACCGGCAGGTTGTCCAAAAGACATTCCGAGAGCCATTGCCAGCCGTGCGGAAGAAGAGCATAAAAAAGGAAACCCTTTCAAAATAGGCGTATATACAGGCGCTTCAACGGGCGACAACATCGACGGCGCCTTAGCCAGAGCCAAAGCGTTTAAGTTTCGGACGGCTTACCAGTCGAACCATGACCTGCGACTCCTGTTAAATACCAACGGAACGCATTATTTCGACCAGCATCTTTCCGAATTGCCGCAAAGTCTGCGGTATGGATTTCTGGGTAAAGTGAATGTGGCTGTCATCGAAGCAACGGATATCGCTGATAACGGCGAGATTATCCCTACTGATGCAGTTGGCATCTCCCCCACTATCTGCCGTTTGGCCGACAAGGTCATCGTGGAGTTGAATCATTTTCACCCCAAAGAATTGAGAGGTATGCACGACATCTATGAGCCGACCGACCCGCCCTATCGTCGCGAGATACCTGTTTACAAACCGTCTGACCGTATCGGAACACCCTATATCCAAGTTAATCCGGATAAAATTGTCGGTGTTGTCGAAACAAATAATAAATCCGATGTGGCGCCCTTCGTTCCGCTCGATGAGGTAACCTTAGCCATCGGCAAAAATGTGTCTGATTTCTTAGTGAACGAAATAAAAGCCGGACGTATACCGAGCACCTTTCTTCCTGTCCAGAGTGGCGTAGGCAACATTGCCAATGCTGTGCTTGGAGCGATAGGTGACAACCAGGGGATTCCGTCTTTCAACATCTATACCGAAGTGATACAGGATGCTGTCATCAAGCTGATGAACGAAGGACGTGTAAATTTTGCCAGCGGTTGCTCGCTGACACTCTCACACGATGTGCTTAAAGATGTCTACTCACGCCTCAACCTGTTTAAAGACAAGATATTACTCCGTCCGCAAGAGATAACTAACCACCCCGAAATAGTTCGACGGATGGGTATCATTACCATAAATACCGCCCTCGAAGCAGATATTTTCGGTAACGTCAACTCTACGCATGTGTTAGGCACAAAAATGATGAACGGACTTGGCGGCTCGGGCGATTTCACACGCGCTGCTTTCTTATCCATCTTTACCACCCCTTCAACCGCTAAAGGAGGCAAGATAAGCGCCATCGTACCCATGGTTTCTCATTTAGACCATTCCGAACACTCCGTAAAAATACTCATCACCGAGCATGGCGTAGCCGACCTGCGCTGCCAGTCACCTGTCCAACGCGCGCGCACTATTATTAATAATTGCGTTGACCCAAGCTACCGCCCCCTGTTGAACGAGTATCTCAACATGGGTATCAAAGGGCAGACGCCTCAAAACCTTAACTGCTGTTTTGCCTTTCACTTAGCCTTCGACAAAAGCGGCGATATGCACCACGCTAACTTCCACTGATAATTCTACGCCACTCTTGGCGTTAGCTTAATACTAAAAAGTAAATGCCGCCTTGAACGGCAGCATTTACTCATTGCGATATTTCTGAAATCTTACACGTTTCTCAACGGGCATATTTCCACGGGTGTATATAAATTTGATTAGTAAAAAAAATCTCGCTAACTGCAGCAAAAGTGTTAATCCGAACATTACTCCTTTATGATTTCAGCCAAATACCGGCAAGTCATCTTACATATTTACACCAAAAACATAAAAAATATATACCCTTCTCTCCTACGCTATCACGTTACTTTTACTTTATTTTTGAGGTCGCAAATGTCCATACTTTTTCTGAATAAAAAAAATTTCAAATGTTAATAAACTATAAAAGAATAAATTTTCTTTTATCAGAATTGTTAATAATGCTCTTTTAACTCCTTTCTATGTCTTTCAAGAATCTGATTTACATCATCTTGAGTAAATTCTTTGACGTTTGTCACCGTAAAGGATCTCGACAAGAAATTTCCGTACAAATTGCACTCTGAGATGACAATTTCAAGCAATTTCCACACAATTTTCGTTATCGGAATTAAAAAAACAAGCTCGACGTAGTTTTCTTTTATCGTTAGACGCTCGATCTCGCAGTCGTTTTTAGGGAAAAAAAAGCCGAACTCCGTTTCGATTACGTTCCGTTGATAGTCCTCAAAAGGCCCTTCATGCGAAGCTGGTATCAGAACACAAAATCGCATCCTCCCGTTCTTGCCGCCAAGCCCGGAGGAGATAAAAATCTGCTTTTCGTCCGATAGCTCCGATTCGATGGCAATGCGACTCTCAAGCAACGCCATAGATGCCCAATTCGCAAGGGCCTCATCCGGATTCTTCATGTATTGCTCCAATAGTCGAAAAGCACGAACTTCCTTCGAAAGGGCAAGTATGGACAGTAACTTTTTCTTCTCTTCTAAGGGCGTTTCGACACTTTCCAATCTTTCCCCCAATCGGCTATAATCGCTGTCTTTCATCACTTTCAGTTTCCTTTTCTTCAGCTTTCGCGCGTAATCAAAGTATTCAAACTGCTGTATAGCAGGAACATGATTTTCAAGAATACGTAACTGACCGCCCATATTTTGAAAGCCTTCTAAGAACATTTTTACAACATCTTCCTGACTGTACATTTGTTTATTAGGTTTAAAATAGCCTGCAAAAGTAGACAAAAAATCCTGTTTTGCAAAAATTAGCAACATTTTTATGCCTCATACTTGGAACTTCATGAAATTGTATCTAACTTTGCCTTCCAATTAGACATAGTTATGGAAGTCAAAAGCGCAGTTTTTGTGGTCAGTAACAGCGAAGTAGGGAAATGTCCCAAGGGCATGCTCCCCGAATTTGCTTTTATCGGTCGTTCCAACGTGGGTAAGTCATCGCTGATAAATATGCTTACGAATCAAAAACAGTTGGCGCTGACATCCCAAAAACCGGGGAAGACACAGTTAATCAATCATTTCCTTATTAACAACGAATGGTTCTTAGTCGACCTGCCGGGGTACGGATATGCACAGAGAGGCAAGGCCGGACGTTCCGCTATTCAAAAAATAATTGAATCCTATATCTTGGAACGGCCACAATTGACCTGCCTGTTTGTGCTGATTGACAGCCGCCACGAGCCACAGAAAATCGACCTCGAATTTATGGAATGGCTCGGCGAATCGGCTGTTCCTTTTGCAATCATCTTTACGAAAATCGACAAGATAAGCAAAAGTCAATTAGCCGGTAACGCCGAGGTTTACCGTAATAAAATGTTTGAGACCTGGGAAGAGCTACCCCCTCTGTTTTTCTCTTCTGCCGTTAAAAAAGAAGGCCGAGAGGATATTTTGGCTTATATCCTTTCAATTCTCCCCCTATAAAGGGGGCAAAGGGTGGGGTGTCAAAATTTTCTACCATCATTACGTCCCTACGGGACAATTTACAAAATGAGAATTTCCTCGATTTTCCCGTATTCAATTAATCATAATTCATAATTTTTCTTATGAAAGTTTGTATCGCCGAAAAACCAAGTGTAGCCCGTGAGATTGCCGAAATCCTCGGCGCAAATCATAGAAGAGAAGGCTATTTAGAAGGCAATGGCTATCAGGTGTCGTGGACTTACGGGCATTTGTGCACCCTCAAAGAACCGCATGACTACACCCCAGACTGGAAACAGTGGAACATGCAACAGTTGCCGATGATTCCACAACGGTTTGGTATCAAGCTGATTGATAACCCGTCCTATCAAAAGCAATTCGACATACTTGAAAAATTAATCCGTAATGCCGACGAAGTCATTAACTGTGGCGACGCCGGACAGGAAGGCGAACTGATACAGCGCTGGGTGATGCAAAAAGCCGGCTGCCGATGCCCTGTCAAGCGTTTGTGGATTTCGTCACTAACAGAAGAGGCTATTAGGGAAGGCTTTAAGCATCTAAAAGACGAAAAGGATTATCAACGTCTGTACGAAGCCGGATTATCGCGCGCCATCGGCGACTGGTTGCTCGGAATGAATATCACACGCCTCTATACACTGCGGTTTGGAAAAAACAAACAAGTGTATTCCATAGGCCGCGTACAGACCCCAACGCTGGCATTGATAGTG
This sequence comes from uncultured Tannerella sp., assembly GCA_964442765.1. GTDB lineage: Bacteria > Bacteroidota > Bacteroidia > Bacteroidales > Tannerellaceae > Tannerella. Next base: position 29,729 of record CAYUAK010000005.1, read on the forward strand.
AAACGACAGAAAGAAATTGATAGCTTTATTCCTACACCCTATTGGGAACTGAAAACGGTTTACCGTGAAACGACTTTCTCGTCTGTGTTAGGGAAGTTTTTAAAAAAAGAAGATGGCGAAGAACAGTTACAAAAGATAACCGGCAAACCTTTCACAATCACTGATATAACTATAAAGAAAGGCAAAGAACAAGCGCCGCGTCTGTTTGACCTCACGGCATTACAGGTAGAGTGCAACAAAAAATTCGCTTTCTCAGCCGACGATACCCTCAAACTGATCCAGTCGCTTTACGAAAAGAAACTGACCACCTATCCGCGCGTTGACACAACATTTCTAAGCGAGGACGTCTATCCCAAAATTCCACAAATACTGAACGGATTAACGGCTTACTCAACACTTACCGCCCCCTTATTAGCCTCCAAAATACCAAAGTCGAAAAAAGTTTTCGACAATACCAAAGTGACCGACCACCACGCTATCATCCCTACCGGCATAACTGCACATAACCTGACCGATAACGAACACAAAGTATATGACTTGGTGACGCGCCGGTTTTTAGCTGCCTTTTATCCGGATTGCGATATCTCAACCACAACGGTCTCAGGCGCTGTGGAGGATGTGAAGTTCAAAGTCACCGGCAAACAGATATTGAACCCTGGCTGGCGTATCGTCTTCGGCAAAGATTTCCAAGGCTCTGCTAAATCAGACTCTCAAACCAACGAAAACGAACAGGCCGATGAGAACGCGGTGTTACCCGATTTCATCAAAGGGGAGAGCGGCCCGCATAAGCCCGACTTTGCCGAAAAATGGACCACCCCGCCTAAGCCCTATACCGAGGCAACCCTGCTGCGCGCAATGGAGACCGCCGGCAAATGGGTTGAAAACGAAGAGCTGCGCGATGCCTTGAAAGAAAACGGCATCGGTCGGCCTTCGACCCGTGCCGCCATCATTGAAACATTGTTTAAACGCAACTATATCTGCAAAGAACGCAAAAACCTGTTCCCTACCCCGACCGGCACCGAACTCATCGATACAATCCAAGAAGAACTGTTAAAAAGCGCCGAGCTAACCGGCCTGTGGGAGAACAAACTACGCCGGATAGAACAGGGCGCTTACACTGCCACAGACTTCATCAACGAACTAAAAACCATGGTCTCCGAAATAATCCATTCCGTCCGGTCACGGGAACGGAACAACTCCGCCACAGGGACGTAGCATCTCTACCGAGCGATGCATCCCTAACAGGATGCGGGGGGATATATCATCATGTCATTTTCTACCGAGCGATGCATCCCCCTGCCTGTCGGCAGACACGGTAACGGGATGCGATAATTGCACCCAATTAGGGCGAAAAAAGCAATCGAATGAAATTTTTTTTTACCTTTGCGGCAATTGTTTATAGTAAAATTTTTAATTGTTAATTATATGAATAGATATTTCCTTACTTTCACGCTTGTGATGCTTGTTTTGGCCCCGGCTTCAGTAGCCGAAAAAAACCTTGTTTACAAGATAGATATCAAAAAAGAAATCGACCGGACGTCGCAGATATACCTGACAAAAGGTCTTACTGAAGCGCAAAAACTTGGCGCTGACGCTGTACTAATTCATCTGAACACCTACGGCGGTTTGGTTGATGCTGCCGATTCGATGCGGACTGCAATACTCTACAACGCTATCCCTGTGTATGTTTTCATCGATAACAATGCCGCTTCGGCCGGTGCGCTAATTTCGATTGCCTGTAAACAGATTTACATGCGGAAAGGTGCAAGCATTGGCGCTGCTACTGTTGTGAGTCAGACCGGCGAAGCGATGCCCGACAAGTATCAGTCGTATATGCGCTCCATGATGCGTGCAACGGCCGAAGCGCACGGGTGCGATACGATTATCAATGGCAGCGACACAACTTATAAATGGATACGCGACCCACACATAGCAGAAGCAATGGTTGATGAGCGCATAATTATTCCCAATCTTATTGATTCAGGTAAAATACTTACTTTCACGACCGACGAAGCTATGAAGTGGGGTTTTTGCGAAGGGATAGCCGAGACTCCAGGCGAGGTGATTACTAAGTATTTACAATTTGATGATTACGAGATTGTCAGTTTTTCTCCCTCCTCGGTAGATAATCTGAAAGGTTTTTTGATGAATCCGATTTTCCAGTCTATACTAATCATGATCATTATCGGGGGCATCTATTTTGAGCTTCAGACACCGGGTATTGGTTTTCCGTCGGCGGCGGCTCTCATTGCCGCCATCTTATATTTTGCACCGCTTTACATAGAGGGGCTTGCTGCCAATTGGGAGATACTTCTCTTTGTAATTGGTTTGGCGCTCGTTGTTGTTGAGATATTTGTCTTTCCCGGCTTTGGCATTGCGGGTATATCGGGTACGATTTTTATCTTGACTGGTCTGACACTTGCCTTGATAAACAATGTCAATTTTGACTTCGAACATCTCGAAAACATCGAAATAGGGCGCGCTTTGATTATCGTATTAATAGGGATAACGTGCGGATTCGGAAGTATACTATGGCTATCGAATCGAATAGGCGCTAAAGGGTTATTTCGTGCGGTTGCCCTTACAGCCGACCTTGAAATGGCGACTTCTTCGCCTGTTCTTACATCTCTTGTCGGTAAAGATGGGATAGCAGCCACCGTCCTGCGACCTTCGGGGAAGGTTGATATTGATGGGGTTTATTATGACGGGATATCTGAATCCGGGTTTATAGAAAAAGGGATGAAGGTGGTGGTTGTCCGTTTTGAAAATGCGCAGGTTTATGTTGAGATGATTCGGTGACACAAGGATTGGAAACAATATGTGTCCTGTGCATTCCCCAGAACGAGACTTGCTAAAAAAAATAAAATCAAATTTTTTAATAAATGAGTCCACTCCCAAAAGTGTTATTTTCCACAAAGGACACAGAGTTCGCACAAAGTTTACAAAGAAAAAAACTGTATTACAGGTTTTGTGTTCTTTGTGAATTCCCTTTGTGTTCTTTGTGGTAGAGTATTTTGACTTTTCGGAGTGGACCCATATATTATTAACAGGAAAACGAAAACGGCAACAAGTCATTCGCCGACGCGATAAGAATCGTTTCATCCATACCGCAGAGCAAGACACGCATTGCTAACCCGTTTCTTTGTTCGGTTTCAACCATCACCTGCCGACATGCGCCACAAGGAGCGATGAAAGGCTGTATTTCACCGTCTTTTATCGCTGCAATAGCGATGGCTATTACCGGTTTTTCAGGATACAGAGCACCGGCAGAAAAAAGCGCTACTCTTTCGGCGCACAAACCCGAAGGAAAAGCAATATTCTCCTGATTGTTTCCTTCAATAACCGTACCGTCGTCCAACAAAACTGCGGCGCCAACATTGAAGTGAGAATAAGGCGCATAAGCGCGTTTGGCGGCACTGACGGCAGCGATGAACAAATGATAGTCATCCTTCGGTAACATTCCTGTTTTCAACCTTTTAAAAGTGATATCCAACTTTATTTCTTCCATAGAATAGCTTATTAAGGATTACAAAAATAGTGAAAATTTTTTTCTTATCTCGGTTTTCACTATCTTTGCGCCCGTTTTTAACAGTTTTAATAAAATATATCACTAAATAAGCATGAGAAGTTTACTCATTGTTCTATTCTTTTTTGCCTTGAACGCTACGTTCTTAGAGGGGCAGACACAGGCAAATTCTCGTTTGGAATATATCAATAAATACAAGAATCTTGCAATTCAACATCAAAAAGAATATAAAATTCCTGCCAGTATCAAGCTGGCGCAGGGTATTTTAGAATCGGACGCCGGAACAAGTCGGCTGGCTAAGCAAGCAAATAATCATTTTGGTATAAAGTGTAAAGAAGAATGGAAAGGCGCCCGTATTTACCAAACGGATGACGCACCCAACGAATGTTTTCGCGCCTACAATTCAGTTGAGGAATCCTACCTTGACCATTCGTTATTCCTCTCGAAGAGAATCTATTACGTATCATTATTTAAACTCGATATCCTTGACTATAAAGGATGGGCTAACGGATTACAGCAATGCGGGTATGCAACCGACAAACAGTATGGTAAAAAACTAATCGGGATTATTGAACAATACAATTTACATCAGTACGACAAAATGACTACTGTTGCCAGTCGACCTGTCATTGATGATATTTATGAAGTCAAACCGAATCAGTCTAAATTCCCTGAAAAGATATACTTGAATCGTAGATTATTTGTAACGAATGGGATACATTACATCACCGCTCAACCGGACGACACATTTGAAAACATTGCTTCAGACGCTCGCATGAAAGTGAAACGGTTACTTAAGTATAATGAAGTAACGATTGACCATAAGCTGAGAACCGGCGATATTGTTTTCTTACAAAACAAGAAAAAACAGGCAAGCAAAGAGCATTTGGTACATTTTGTAAGGCCGGGAGAATCAATGCACAGTATATCACAGATTTATGGCATGAAAGTGAAATCCGTTTATAAATTTAACAAGTTGAAAGACGGCTATATACCGAAACCCGGCGACATTTTAAAAGTAAGGAAATGATAAACCAGCGATATAACCAACGCGGCGTAAGCGCATCGAAAGAGGATGTCCACCAAGCCATTAAAAGCATAAACAAGGGGATATTTCCAAAAGCGTTCTGCAAAATCATTCCCGACATACTCGGTGGCGATCCTTCATACTGTAATGTCATGCATGCCGATGGCGCCGGCACAAAATCATCTTTAGCTTACGTTTACTGGCGCGAAACGGGTGACCTGTCGGTCTGGAAAGGCATAGCCCAGGACGCACTGATAATGAACATCGACGACCTGCTGTGTGTAGGCGCAACTCATAATATCCTTGTTTCTAACACGATAGGACGCAATAAGCGATTGATCCCGGGCGAAGTGATTGCCGCTATTATCAATGGCTCAGAAGAATTGATAGAAGAATTGCGCTCTTTGGGTATTGGCGTATATGCAACCGGAGGCGAAACAGCCGATGTAGGCGACCTTGTTCG
>CAYUAK010000006.1:0-16027 GCA_964442765.1 uncultured Tannerella sp.
CATCCGGCTGTCAAAGGTATCATGATGTGGGGGTTCTGGGAAAGAGCTAACTGGATTCCCGTATCCTCCATGTACAAAGCCGATTGGACACTTACCCCAACAGGAGAGGCTTACCGGAAACTTGTTTTCGGCGAGTGGTGGACTAAAGCATCAGGCAAGTCGAACAGGAAAGGCCTCTTTTCAACGAAAGCATTCTACGGTCGATATAAGATAACCGCCGGCGGTGTTACAAAATTTGTCGACTTTACTCCGTCATCAGCTAACACCGTTATAGTTTTTAAGTAACAACGGTATCCCTGCCGTTGCAAAAATTTTTTAAAACAATTATTTTAAATAAATATGGAAAAAACAAAAATTGCCATCTTAGGCACCGGTTTTATTGCAAACATACATGTGGAAAGCTATACAAGATTTGTGCCTGAAGCAGAGGTTGTTGCGGTATATAGTAACGTAGCCAGCGAGGCAAGCGCCTTTGCGCTGACACACAGAATCCCTACTTGGTTTGACAACTTTGACCGTATTATATCCGAATCGGGAGCGCAGGTTATTGATGTCTGCCTTCCCAATTTTCTGCACCACGAAGCTTGTTTAAAAGCTGCAGCAGCCCACAAGCATGTCATTATTGAAAAACCTTTAGCTCTTACGCTGGAGGAAGCCGATGAGATGATTGACATCTGTAAAAAGAATGGCGTACTTTTAATGTATGCCGAACAGCTCTGTTTTACACCTAAATATGAACGGGCCAGGACGTTGGTTGAACATGGAGCTGTGGGAAAGGTTTATATGCTCAAACAGGCTGAGAAACATTCCGGTCCGCATAGCGCCTGGTTCTACAAGAAAGAAACAGCCGGAGGGGGCGTACTGATGGATATGGGCTGCCATGCGCTGGCATGGTTCAGGTGGATGAACAAAAAGAACCCTGTTAAAACAGTTTTTGCTGATTTGAAAACGGTTATGCACGATACCGACTGTGAAGACAACGCCTTGACGCTACTTGAATTTGAGAACGGGGTGACAGCGATTGCTGAAGATAGCTGGGCAAGACATGGAGGTATGGACGACCATATTGAAATCTATGGAGATAAAGGCGCTATTTATGCCGATCTGTTCAAAGGAAACTCCGCCCTTACCTATAGCTTAGACGGGTATGATTATGCCAGCGAAAAAGCCGGAAGCAGCAAAGGTTGGACTTTTACAATCTTTGAAGAAGCATTTAATCAGGGCTATCCTCATGAACTACAGCATTTTATAAGTTGTGTGCGCGAAGGCAAACAACCATTGGTCACCGGCGAAGATGGACGCGCAGTGCTTGAACTGATATATGCAGCCTATTACTCTGCCAAAACCGGCGCCAAAGTGAAGTTGCCTTTCACTGCAAAGGTAAAGTTTCCCATTGAACTTTGGTTAAAATAAATATTTAAAGACAACAGAAATGATAACAAATACTTTACATCCATGCAATTACTGCGATTTATCCCGTCGCTCATTTTTACTTAACTGTGCCAAGTGCATCGGGGCAGCCGGTGCCTATTCGGGGTTAATAGTTCCTTCTTTATTAGCAACACAAAGTTGTACGACAAAGAATAACATGACGGTTCGCGTCGTTTTCGTATTACACACCCCAGTGCAGGCTGTTCCTGACTGGCCTAATGTCGGCTTTGACTTCAATCCCGTCATGGGAAAAATTAAACAGGCGCTGACCACCGGCTGTCCGTCCATCAACTTTGTTTATTCGATGGTGGATGGGGCCGAAAATGCGGGTAAAATTAAAACCACAGACGAGGCTGAAGGAAATATCGATGGTTACCTCATTGTCCAAATGAATTGTTGGAACCATGCTATCCAGCAACTAATCGAAACGGGAAAACCGGTCTTGTATGCTGATTTCCACTATGGTGGCAGCGGCGGTTTTTTAGTCTATACAGCTCAAATGCTTCGCACCGGTAAAGATAACTTTGCCTATATCGCTTCGGATGAACTTCCACATTTAGTAACAGCCGCCAACTGCTTCCCGCTTGCCCAGAAAACCGGTAGCGTCAAAGCCTTTACCGATGGCGTCGCCAAAGTAAGGCAGGATATCATAGCGGGGGTCAAGATAGATATGAAATGTCTTTCAGATAAATTGGATGTACTTTCGACCGCTGATCTTTTGAAAGAGCTGAAAACTAAAAAGATGCTTGAATATGAAAAGGGATGGGTCGATGCCGGACAGCAAACCAAAGAATCGCTCGGATTAGAAATCATTCAGCGACCCTTCTCTGAGCTTAACGATATATGGGAAAAAGCCGACAAAAGCCAAGCCATGGAAATCGTGAAACGATGGAAAACTACTGCGACCGGTATCATTGGCGTCCCAGATGTGACTCTCGAACAATCAGCCCGTATGTACCTGGCAATGAAACAGTGTTTGAAAAAACATGATGCCTGTGCAATAACCATCAACTGTCTGGGAGGGTTTTATGGCGGACATATCCATGCGTATCCATGCCTTGGATTTCACGAGCTGCTGAACGAAGGACTTGTTGGCGCCTGCGAATGTGATACATTATCAACCTTGACAATGGTCGTTTTGACAACGCTGACAAAGGGACGCCCAGGCTATATCTCCGACCCTGTAATGGATAATGCAGCCAAACAAATTATTTACGCTCATTGTGTAGCATCCAACAAACCATTTGGACCTCAGGGCGCTGCGAATCCATTTACAATCATGACACATTCGGAAGACAGACAGGGGGCTTCGCTCCGTTCAATGCTCCCGACAGGCTACATGACAACGACCTTAGAAATACACCCGCTCAGAAAAGAGATATTGTTCCACCAGGCTAAAGCTGTCGATAACATCATCGATGACCGCGCCTGCCGTACCAAATTAGCCGCTACACCTGTCGGTGATTTTGAAAAATTGTTCACTGCCTGGGACCAATGGGGATGGCACAGGGTAACCTATTATGGCGACCTTAAAGCGCCGGTCTTTGCTCTCGCCAACACTTTGGGATGGAAAGTAGTAGAAGAAGCATGAAACTCCACCTTTGAAGAGGGCAGGGGATGTCAATAAATAAACTTTTAAATATTAAACGTATGAAACTAAAAAATGTAAAGCTGATGATTGCTGCTGCAATCATGTTTAGTATGTCCTTGTTCTCTCAAACGTCTAATCAGGGCGGGGAAGCAACAAGTAGAGAAAAGATAAAAGAAGAAAACAAAATTTTATTAGAACTGTTCAAAGGTTTTAGAGTAGCCGATGTGCGCGATGGCATGGATTGGATTGGCTATCACAACTTTGGCTCAATAGACCCGGCAGTGAGACCCTTGTTTAGGACACATGCAGTCGGGATTGCCCGTACCGTAAGATACCTGCCTTTTGTAGGCCCGTATCCCACAGAACGAGGGGATGCCTATACCCGATGGCAAGGGTGGTATTATGGGAACGTGTGTACCTACCCATGGATGGACGACATTGAAGAAGGTGATTTCATGGCTATTGATGTCAGTGGCGTCAATGTAGGACTGTTAGGCTCTGAAAATACCTTACGCGCCTTGTTAAGAGGTGTTCGCGGTTTTGTCATCAACGGCTCGGGAATAAGAGATACCGACGAAGTAATCATGCAGAAAATACCTGTCTGGTCGCATTTTATTGCACAGTCAATGGTGCAGTGTAAGATACAATTCGATGCCAAAGATATACCGATTGCTATCGGGGGTGTGACCATATTCCCAGGAGATGTCATTGTTGCCGACGGCGACGGCGTCATTGTCGTTCCCAGAAAAGTGGCGTTAGAGGTAGCCAAATATGCAAATACTATTCTGAAATCTGATAAAGATACTCGCAAGGCTTTATACGAAAAATTGAATTGGGAATTGGATAAAACAGTTATTAAATAATAGTTTATATGAAAAATTTACATCGAAGAGATTTTATTAAAACCTCCTTATTCGGCGGCTTAATCGCTGCTACCATGCCCTCCCACGCATTGGAACGATTAGCAAAACCACCATCCAAAGTATCCGTCGATGAGAATACTCGCGTATCACTTGTTACAGGCAATAATCGCACTGACATGGCGTTCCGTGCTTTGTTGCCTTTTTCCAAAGAAATAGCACAGGCTATTGGAAATAAACGCATTGTTATTAAACCCAATTTAGTTTCCTCGACCATCCAGTTGAGCGCCACCCACAAAGATACCATCGAAGGTATCCTGGAATTTTATAAATCGATTAATAAGTTAGACAACGTTATCATTGGCGAATCGGCGGCTGATGGCTCTACGATGGCGGCTTATGATAACTACGGCTTTCTGCCGATTGCCGAGAAGTATAAGGTCAAACTGATTGATTTTGACGACAACCCAAGTCAGCTTCTTTACATGATGGACGAATTGGATTTGCGTCCCAAGCCTGTCAGGATGACCTCGTTCCTAACCGATAGAAATAATTTCGTGATGTCGGTCGCCCGGATGAAAACACACGACCGTATAGTCGCCACTTTAACCTTTAAAAATGTGGCGGTTGGCGCACCAGTCAAGGATCCGGGCTTTGGCTTCGGCAGGAACCGAGCAGCGGGGACACGGTCGGATAAGGCGATAGTTCATGGCAATGGCTTCAGGGGCATCAATCTTAACTTGTTTAATATTTCTTTCCATATACGTCCCGACTTGGCTTTCATCGACGGATATGACGGGATGGAAGGCGATGGCCCAACCAACGGCACATTAGTGGATCACAAGGTATGTGTAGCAGGCCTCGACTGGGTTGCAGTCGACCGCGTCGGATTCGAATTGATGGGGGTTAACCCTGCACATATCGGATATATCAATTTCTGCGCCTCAGCAGGAATGGGACAGTATGACCTCAATAAAATTGATGTGGTGGGTGAAAAAATCGCCGATCATATCAAAAACTATAAGATGTCAAGAAATATCGAAAAACAGTTGCAATGGATGACCCCTTTACGTGAAAGAGGCGAATCCCTGTATTAACACACACTTTTTCTACATGACAGAAGATATTTCTATATTGCGTCCTTTGCGACCCCTTTGCGCCCTAACGGCAAAAAAAATTTATAGAAACCTGCTCGCTATAATTTTAGTTTTTCCTGTCAGTGCACAAATAGAAGTCACATCACTATCCGGCGATGATTCAAAAGGCTCGTTAATAGCCGCTATCCTTTCGGCTAACGCTCAAAAAGCCGACCCGGCCAAACCCGTTACGATTCGTTTTGCTAAACAGTTAGCCGGCGAGATAGTTTTATCCAAAGACCTGCCTGCTATTGAAAATCACCTCTCTATTGTGGGTAACGTAGCAAACGGACAGCCGACTATTACGATCAACGGATCGGTTAACCCGACAGTCAATGAGGGATTAAAAGGCGGCTTCAGTCCCGGCTCCCGACTGTTTGTTGTAAAGACGGGTAATATAGTTTCCTTTGAAAACCTGCACCTGACGAAATCCAATAAAAGCGGTATAGTGAATGAGGGTGGCAGTGTGACGGTCAAAAACTGCATGTTCACTTATAACATGGGTATAGGGAGCGTGCATGGAACGGCAGGCGCTATCCAGAACGAATCGGGTTATCTAACCGTCATCGGCTCCTATTTCTTTTACAACACCGGAGGTGTAGGCGGTACGGATGGCGGCGTCGGGTATGGCGGCGCCGGCAGTATTCAGATGGTCGAAGGCAATGCCATGATTATCAACTCGTCATTTATTGATAACGAAGGCGGGTTTGGAGGTGTGGGCGTCGGCAGTGTGGGAGGCGCAGGGGCGCTCATGCTCCGTGCCGGCAATGTTTTCATGGCCAATAGTACGGTGGCCGGCAACTTTGGAGGCGGAAGCATCGTAACAGGCGCTTCGGGAGGCATCGTTTTGCTGGGCGGAGACATGCTTGTTTTGCAGACTACTATAGTGGATAACATGGGTGGCGCCGGATTAGGCGGCTTCGATGGAGTGGATTTTTGCAGCGGAGGCATACATGTACTGGCCGGCAAACTAACCTTAGGGAATACTTTGCTTGCAGGTAACCAAAACGGCTCGGACGAGGAAACAGATATCGAAGCGCAGGCAAGCGGCGAGGTACACTCTTTGGGCGGCAACCTGACAGCACAAACAAAGGTAACGCTTAATAAAACAGGCGATGTTAATGGAGTGACTATGTCGGATGTGGTATCAACAACCGAGGAAGGAAAGTATCTGTCCGAAGTTGTTACGGGATTTATGCCGACCGTCCGATTGACAGCAGCTAGCCCCGCTAAGAACAAAGGCGTTGTTTTAGCCGATTTAAACCCGACGGGTTCAAGTAAGTTCTTTGTTGATGTCTGGAACAGCTATTCAACCCTGCTCCAATCCGACCAAAACGGAATCAAAAGAGCGGTTACTCCGAGCATTGGAGCCGTCGAATAAACTCCCCCTTTAAAGGGGGCAGGGGGATGTGGATGAATACAATTTTTTATAAAAACTAAAAACAATATAATAATTTATCAATTAATATTTTAATCGTGAAGAAAGTAATTTTTTTATTTTTGTTAGCGCTCGTTTCACTTACTGTGTTACAAGCGCAGGGTGTCGGCGCTTCGGCCGAGTATATTAAAGCCATTACACCCGAATGGAAAGGCGAACGTTTCCCCGATGGAAGACCGAAAGTGTCGGATGACTTATTAGAAAGGGCTAAAAAGATAGCCATTGAAGCCATGTGGGGGCCATTACGTAACTTGCGTTATACGAATCAGTTTGAAGGCGACATGCGGGCTATTCACCTAGGGCAGACGATGACAGGCAGGGCGGTGACCGCCCAATATATGCCCTCCAGACCCGATTGGGAAAACTATGTAAGGCAACAAGGCCTGTCGGAAGGACGCTCCCCGCAAGGTGGCACTAACTCATGGCCTATCAATGTGCTGGTCGAAGGGGATATCTATGTGGCCGACGGCTACGCTAAAATCGTAGACGGCACATTAATCGGAGACAACCTGGCTAACGCCATTTATGCAAACTCGAAAAGAGGAGTTGTGTTCTATGGCAGCGTAAGGGATGAGGAAGGTATCAAACGGGTAGATGGCTTTAATGGATGGATATTGGCATCTGACCCTTCCTATATACAAGGGATGATGCTTAGCTCTATCAATCACCCGATTCGCATCGGCAGGGCTACCGTTCTGCCCGGCGACTTAGTCGTCGCTAAACAATACGGGGTGCTGTTTATACCGGCACATTTAGCCGAAAGGGTTATCGTCGAAGGCGAGGTGACCGAACTACGGGATGCCTTCGGATGGCAACGCCTGCGGGAAGGAAAATACTTGCCAGGCGATATAGACAGTAAATGGACAGAAGCTATCAATGCCGACTTCAAGGAATGGCTTAAAAAATATCCTAACCTGCCCATGCCCTTAGCCGAAATAGAAGCGTTCTTAAATGGACAACGTACATGGTAAACTCCCCCTTTGAACGTTCCTTTGAAAATCAATAAATCTGTCTCTTTGTTTCACTTCGTAAAACGTCATAATTATTTGTAACACTAAGGAAAGTTCCGAACGGAAGCAATGGGGGCAGGGGGATGTGATTCAGGAGGATGTGATTCAGGAGGATTTAATTAATAAACAATATGAAAAAGTTAGTATTTTTTTTATTCAGTATCGTATGGTTAGCTATCATACCGGCTCAAGCGCAATCAGTAAAATGGTCGCTGGATGATATTAAACTGCTAACAAAAAGCTGGGAAGGCGAGCGTTTGCCCGACGGCAGACCTAAAGTTTCGGATGCACACCTCGATAGACTTAAAAAAGTCACGATTGAAGAAGCATGGGAGTTCTTGAAAGCGAAAGGCTATGAAAATCAATTCGAGAATTTCTCAAGTACGGTTGAAAATGGATGGGTCATCATTCATCCCGAACAGGAGATGATAGGGCGTGTGTTGACAGCTCAATATATGCCTATGCGTTTCGACTACGATGATTATCTGCAAGAAACGGGGAAAAAACAGAATATTTCGAGGGTAAACAACAATCTGCCTGTCACCTCCCTGAGTGAAGGCGACGTCTATGTGGCGGATGCTTACGGAAAGATAGCCGACGGCACCCTGATGGGGGATGCGGTTGGAGGTACGGTCTTCAGGAACAGTAAACGGGGTGTTATCCTGAACGGCTCGGTAAGAAAACTTGACGCATTGGCCGAGATAGAAGGTTTTAACGCATGGATAAGAGGCTTTGACCCATCATCTATCACCGGCATGGTATGCGCTTACGTAAACGGCCCCATCCGAATAGGAAGGGTAACAGTCTTGCCGGGCGATGTGGTGATTGCCAGACGCTCCGGAGTAATTTTTATACCGCCGCATTTTGTTGTTGAGCTTCTTCTGTCGGTCGAGATACCTGCCTTACGCAACACGTTTAACGCGCAACGACGGGAAGGTAAGATTGATAATAATACCGATTTTAACGCTTGGCTGACAAAACAGACCGAACTGTCGATACCCAAAGCGGAGATAGAGGCCTATCTGAACCGACCGGCTACCCAACAACCATCGACACGCTCTCAGAGGCAATAGGCTAATATTCAGAATAGAAACTAAGAGATACGCAGGCTGACATTCAGCGCAGAGACACAGAGAAAGTATTTTGTAAATTATTTAAAAACATATAGTATGAACAGTGAACTGAAAAAAATTATCGAGAAAGAAAAAGCGCCTGAGAGCGCTGAGTTGGAGAACCCTCTGGAGGAAAACAGCCGCAGAGGTTTTCTGAAAAAAGCTGCTTGGGGCGGGGTAGCGTTAGGTGGCATGATGGCGGCTTCTATTGAAGATACCGTTGCCGTCACTACACAGAACGTAAGAAGGGCTTCTTCGCCGTCGGAATTAAGGATTACCGACATGCGCATGGCCGGTAGAATCATTAAGATTTTTACCAATCAGGATATTTATGGATTGGGTGAGGTACGAGACGGAGGCGACCCCCGTTACGCCCTTTTTCTGAAAAGTCGTATACTCGGTTTGAACCCTTGTAATGTAGAGATGATTTTCAAGGTCATCAAACAATTTGGCTATCACGGACGCCAGGGAGGTGGCGTGAGCGGTGTCGAAATGGCGCTGTGGGATTTGTGTGGTAAGGCGTATGGCGTGCCTGCCTGGCAATTATTAGGCGGACGGTATCGCGACAAGATACGTCTTTATGCCGATACACCCGATAGAGGCGGCGCCGATGCTATCGCTGCTGCCGTTAAGAAGAGAATGGAAGTGCAAGGTTTTACCTGGCTGAAAATGGACTTGGGGATTCATCTAATTGCCGATAAAGATAAAGGATTAGTCAATAATAAGTTCTGGAACGGAGCAGCCGGACAGTATACGATGACGCAACGGGGGTCTAATGTCATCGATTACATGGGCTATGGCTGGCGCGAACACCCCTTTACTCAAGTTCAATTGACCGAAAAAGGTCTTGAAGATTTAGCTGCTATTGTAGAAAAAGTACGCAATGCTGTCGGTTATGAGATACCCTTATCGTCTGACCACTATGGCCATTTCGACATCAACAACCACATTCGTATGGGCAGAGCTTTGGAAAAATACCGCTTAGCCTGGCTCGAAGACGTTACCCAATGGTACAATTTCAAAGACCTGAAAACCATCAAAGATGCTATTGAAACGCCTATCTGTACCGGCGAGGACATCTATTGCCTCAGAGGACCCGGCTTGGCATTAGGATTTAAAGACCTGATAGATGCGCACTGCGTGGATGTCGTTCATCCCGACCTGGCTACATCGGGCGGTCTCTTAGAGACCAAAAAAATAGGCGACTATGCACAGGAAAACGGCATCGCTATGGCTATGCACATGGCAGGCACCCCCGTTACCTTGATGGCCAATGTCCACTGCGCGGCTGCCACCGAAAATTTCCTTGCAATGGAACATCATAATCCCGATGACGACTGGTATGATTCGATGGTGAAAATGACCGGCTCACAACCGATGATTGAAAAAGGATTTGCCAATGTGCCGCTCGACTCTCCGGGATTAGGCATTGAACTGAACGAAGAAGTGGTAAAGGAACGACATGCCAACCGCTACGGCGGAACGATGTGGGCGCCTACCGAAGAGTGGAACAGAAGCAACTCACATGATAGATTATGGAGTTAAAACAATTTCTAACTCCCCCTTTGAAGGGGGCAGGGGGATGTTTATGATTTAAAGATTTATAAATTTTTAAATAAAAAAATTATTAATGAAGAATATAACCATCCATAAGTTATTACTATGTTGTTCGGCCCTGCTTTTCGTTGTCTCAATGGGCATGATTATCATGGGCCATATCGCTTTAACAGGACCGCTCATCGTGGCGCTTTTTATGTGCTTAGCGATAGGCATCAGGGGTTTTAAGGCTACAAAGTCATTCTCCTATACCGTTTGGATTTTTACGGCAGTAGCGGCCTCAATGTTTTATCCGCAATTGTTTACCTCGTTTGGCAACATCAAACTGAGCATCCTCATCGTTCCCCTTCTCCAGATAATCATGTTCGGAATGGGTTCGCAAATGAGTTTGAACGATTTCAAAGGGGTCATAAAAATGCCTAAAGGCGTGATAATCGGGGTTTCTATCTCTTATTTGGTGATGCCAGGCGCTGCTTTTGCTATCTCGAATATCTTCCATTTTCCAAACGAAATTGCTGCGGGCATCATCCTCATCGGATGTGTGCCTACCGGATTGGCTTCCAATGTAATGGCCTATATTGCGCGCGCTAACCTGCCACTGTCGGTTACCATCGGCGCTTTCTCTACGCTTTTATCGCCGTTTGTGACGCCGTTATTGATGAAATTCATTGCCGGACAGTACATTGAGATTAGCGTTTGGAAAATGATGCTCGACATACTGAACATGATTATCCTGCCTATTGTCGCCGGTTTCATCTTCAACATGTTCTACAATGCCAAAGATACCCGCAAGGCTATCCTTACGCAGTTAAGCGCTTACTTCACGATTATTGTCTTAACAAACTTAATTCCTTTGTTTTCGCAAGGTGTCGGTATGGGCGCTTTCTTTTTGGGCATTGCTAAGTCTACGTTTTGGTTTATGCTCCTGCCTGTTATCGGCGCTATGGGTTTGCGATATGTGCTTAAAGGCGACCGGACGGTTATAAAATCGGTGCTTTCTTCCTTTTCGATGGTCGGTATTGCTTTCATCATCACGATCATCACAGCCGCCGGACGTGAAAGTTTGCTTACTGTCGGAGCACTTCTTCTCTTCACGAGCCTCCTCCACAATGTCACAGGATATGTGTTAGGTTATGGTACAGCCTGGCTGTTCCGTATGTCGGAACAAGACCGCCGTACCGTCGCCATCGAATGTGGCATGCAAAACGGCGGATTAGCCTCAGGGTTAGCTATGCAGATGGGCAAAATTGCAACCGTCGGACTGGCGCCGGCTGTCTTCGGCCCGCTAATGAACATCACCGGCTCAATTTTAGCCAGTTGGTGGCGCAGTAAACCCCCTAAAGGTGTCTAAACTTTATAGATTTGAAAATTTACAAATGAAACAAACTATCATCTTATTATTATGCACAGTATTAGCCGGTTGTTGCAATAACAAGCAACAACCGGCTCAACTGCCACAAGTGACCGAAGCTGACATCGTCATAGCTATCAAGCAATTGGTAAACGGCATGGAGAAAGCCGACGAAAAAATTTTAGATGCCATCCTTGCCAAGGAACTCGTGTATGGACATTCAAGCGGCAAGGTGCAAAACAAGTCTGAGTTTATATCGGAAATACGCAGCGGAGACCCCTTACGATACATTCGTATAGAGCCTTTGGAACAAACGATTCAATTGGCCGGTAACATTGCCATTGTCAGACATATCTTCACAGCCGAGACTAGGAACACCGAAGGCGAACCGGGTAACTTGCGAATAGGCAACATGCTGATATGGCAAATACAAGACGGACAATGGAAACTATTGGCTCGCCAAGCCTACCGGCTGTAATTTAGTTACTTGGTAAAAGTTCGTCGGCATACAAATATTTGATGACCGGCGGAGCGAAGGGGAAGAACTCGGAGACGCTACGGGTTGCTACGGGAACTTCCGGTATCTTGTCGTCTAAAAGGAATTGGGAAAAGGTATAGATAATGCCGGAGAGACTGTAGACACGCCTCACTAATGCCCAGCGGGTGGGGGCATTGAAATAGAAGATATTATTGTTCATACAACTGTTAAATTCGGGCTTCCATATCCCTTTACCGTACATAGAAGCGCCTTCAAAAGTGCTTACCATACTGTATCTCGACAAACCGGCAAACCCTTTCCAGGTCGTTTGCAAAATATTGGAAGAGAAATCAACATTTTCGTACCATCCAAACGGTTTCATCCCCTGGATCAAATCAATGGACGTCTGTAGAATGGTTTCGTTCCGATAATATACATATTCGTCAGCCGCCTTTGCAAAGCCATGACCGACCGATTCATGTACAACGACTTCCTTAAAAGCGTATCCAACAGGACACATAGCGATAGATAACCCGTTGGAATAGTTGGAAGCTCTGTTTTCGCTAAACATGTAACAGGTTCCTGCATATACATATTCGTTGATAGGCATAATGACCGTGATGTCGTGAACATAAGCGCTTGAAAGGTCGTTGATAGCGTTTAGATAACTCAAAACCGTTTGATAATTACAGCTTATAGCCGTTGAAGGAGCGCCCTCCCAGAGGGTTTTAAATTTGGTATCTTTGCTTGAGCCGGTTGAGGCATTGCTCATACCGGATTGGTTTGAGATAGCCGCTATCATATAGACATTGAAGTAGTTACGGTAGTCGGAAAGTGGATAAACAGAAAAGAAGTGTTCGGTAGCCGTGCGCATATCTTGCTCATATTTGCCGGTTCCTTTTTGCATTTCGTTGGTAGTATAACCGTCGCCCATCAGTACTATGTTTATACCTCTGCCGATGGTAGCGCTTTGTAATTTGACGGTTTCCTTGTCGGCATAATAATTGTTTCCGACCTGATTATCAATGGCTTTTTGCCTGACACTGACTTGTTCGCTTAATTCGCCGACCGTTATGAATATCGTAGCCTGTCGTTCGGCTGAGGTGGTATTGGCTGTGGCAGTAAGTGTTATCCGGTCATTTGATTGTGAGACGGTGAGCCAGTTGCCGGTTTGGGAAATACGATACTCCCACGATGGTAGGTTTGTACTGACCGAAATCGATTCGGAAGAAGCCTCGCCGGACAAGACGATGTCAGTCGGCGTTACTGTGAGATAGCCTAACACTTTTTGTGTAACCTCAACTTGTTCGCTTAGTTCTCCGGCTGATATGACAATCGTTGCCATTCGTTCTGCTGAGGTAGTATTGGCTGTTGTCGAGAGTAGCAACCGGTCATCGGACTGCGAAGCGGTGAGCCAGTCGCCGGTTTGGAAAATATGGAAGTCCCATTTCAGCTGGTTCGTATCGATATAAAGCGATTCAGTAGAGGCATCGCCGGCGAGGGTGATTTCAGAAGCTGATAAGGACAGTAAAGCCATCATTTGTTGCGTAATACAGACTTGTTCGCTTGCGCCTCCGGCTGAAATGTTAATGGTAGCTTTACGTTCTCCTTCTTTTGTGTTCTCAGCAACGGTGATTATCAGCCGGTCTTTTTCCTGCGTGGTAGTCAGCCAGTCGCCGTTTTTAGAAATACTGTGAACCCAGATGGGTTGGTCGGTTATGACGAAGATAGTATCGGAGAAAGCATTTCCCTTTAGTAATACATCGGAAGAGGAGACTGATAAATATCGATTTTCAGCATTGCTATTCCATTGCCCAATAGTTACGGCCTGAGATACATCATCGGCTATCGTCAGGGTGGTGTTCAAAGAAAAGGGCTTGTTTTTAGAATTATTAAAGTTTGTTACCAATGCAGACAGATCGCTTGATATACTTGCGTTATGTCCGTTTTCATACTCGATATCTAATTGCAGGATGGGTGGTTGCGAAAATCCAAACAGTTGAATAGCAGAAGTAGCATAATAGGTGTTTTTCAAGAGGTTGAAAGAGATGGTTGAAGGCGCTGACAGCTCGTTAGTCTGCATGTTCAACTCGGTAGCGACACCGCTCAAAACAGCGCTTACCGAGCGAACTTTTTCAATCATGGAAGCCGGTTTGATGGCTATCGACATTTTTAAGTCTCCAGTTTGACTCACCATCAAAGCGGTCTGTCGGACAGTCTTGTCGCGCTCGGTTGTGATTTTTTTTGAAAAAGTATAAAAATTACCAGGGTTTGTAACGATACCTGACCCTTGGGTACGTATCTTTGCTTTATTACCAACTATGGTGATATGCTCTACATGGTTATAAACATACAGTATGGCTTCTCCGGGGTGTATGGATAAAATGTTGCTGGTTTCGTCCAGGTTTTCAAACAGCCGGTTTTTACCTGAAGCCGATTCGATGTATACTTGAACAGTCGAGGGAATAGCGGTTTGGATATTCGACCAATCCATTGTCATAACGATGCTCCCTTCGTCCGGGTGAGTCGCTTGGTTATCATCGACGCATCCGAAAAAAGTTGCTATTGCCATGAAAATAAGAATGATAGATTTCTTCTTCATATTTTTTTATGTTTATAACTGCTCACGCGGATTTCAACATCCACCTGCCCCTCTGCCTGTCGGCAGACAGAGCTTTAAAGGGGGAGTTGCAACGGCAGGATGTCTTTGTTACTTAGCTTTTATCACAGGGCGGGCGAGCGGGATAAAGACTTCTACTGCGCTTCGAGACGATTTGGGAACTACCGGTATCTTGTCATCAATAAGGAATTGTGAAAACGAATAGTTGATCCCGGCCAATCTGTGAAGTCGCCTTACCATGGCCCAACGGGTAGGAGCATTAAAATACAAGATGTTGTTATTCATACAACTGTTAAACTCCGGCCTCCATACCCCTTTGCCGTAATAGGCCGCTCCTTCAAACGTGCTGACCATCTCATATTTCGATAGTCCAGCAAATCCTTTCCAGGATGTTTGCAAAATATCGGAGGAGAAATCTACATTTTCAAACCATCCCCATTTCTTTATCTGTTTTATTTCATTCATTTCTTCCTGTGGGATTACTTCATTCGGAAAATTTATATATTCATCATCCGCTTTGGCAAAACCATGCCCGACCCCTTCATGCACTACTATTTCCTTAAAATAATAACCGACCGGGCACAAGCAGATAGAAAAACCATTCCCAAAATCACCCGGATTTTGCGGATTGTAGTATAGCCAGCATGTCCCTGCATAAATATTGGCGTTTATCGGCATTATAACTGTCATATCATTGATGGTTGATAAAGGCAATCCGCTTGCTATTAAGTATTCTTCCACAATATCATCGTTACATGAAACAAGCGTTGAGCCTACTCCCTCCCAAACGGTTTGAAATTTGGTATCTAAGTGGGCTCCGGTTTGGGAATTACTTATACCGGCTTGGTTGGAGATAGCTGTCATCATATAGACATTGAAAAAGTTACGGTAAGCGGAAAGCGGATAAACCGAGAAGAAATGTTCGACAGCTTTACGCATATCCACCTCATACTTACCAGTCCCTTTCTGCATTTCGTTAATGGTATAACCGTCGCCCATTAGTATGATATTTACACCTTTACCAACAGAATCGCTTTGCAGCTTGATGATTTCCTTGTCTTTATAATAATCGTTTTCAATCGAAGACGCCTTTTGGGTGATGGTGATTTTTTCACTCAGCCCTCCGGTCGAAATCGATACCGTAGCCTGACGGGCAGATGCTCCGGTGTTTGCAGTAGCCAACAGTGTTATTTGGTTAGCCGATTTAGTGGTAGAGAGCCAGTTACCGGTTTGAGTTATGCTGTATTCCCACGATGGCTGGTCGGTAATGATAGAGACAGATTGGGATGAGACGCTGCTCTGCAGTTCGATAGCCGAAGTAGAAACCGACAGATAGCGGCTTTCCATGTTATATTCCCATGTATCGACAGCTAACGTTGTTGCATTTTCGTCCGGTATAACCATCGAAGCATTTAGGGTAAAGAGCGCATTTTTTGATTCGTT
>CAYUAK010000007.1:0-3520 GCA_964442765.1 uncultured Tannerella sp.
TCGCTTACTCAGGGTTATCCATGTCAGTCTCCTACGGAGACCTGGGTGGCACATCTACCCTGAGTGACGCTTCGCTTACTCAGGGTTATCCATGTCAGTCTCCTACGGAGACCTGGGTAGTTACATTCCATTTGATACAAACTTTCGGGAAAAGCATGTTTCCCGAAATTAAAATTGAAATAATAGCTTGGATTAAATTATTTTGTATTTTTGTGGCTTGTTAATTCATTTTTTGGTAAGTAAACTTATGGTAAGAGGATAACGATATATTGTATTTATTATGAAAAAGCTGTTAATTTTTACTGTTTTTTTTGCAAACGTCTGGTCATTGTATGCGCAATCGCTTGCAATTGGGGCTGTCAGGCTGATTACGGATCGGGAAATTGAAATTGTTAGCGCTGTTAAGCCTGTGGATGCGGGGGAGGTATATGCGCGTTTTACGGTTACTGTTGATGGGAAAAAGGTCGATTATACCTATCTTTCTTACTTCGATTTCGGCAAATATAAGGACGCTCCTGTGATTAATATTCGTTTGTCTAAGGCGCTGAATACCGGCTCTCTGAGAGGTAAGACCGGCGTGGCAAGGACGCCGGGTGAAAACACGCAAGCAGTACTTGGTCCGCAAGCTACTGCGCGTGTGCAGGTAAGAACAGGCGGGCAGGTTGTGACAGCAACATGGACGCCGTTCTATGACTATATGAATATTGGTTCCAAGTCGAAGATAGCTGCCACCGGAACCGCTTCTTGCGGCACATTGGCAGTTAACGATGTGCATAAAAATACGGCTTACAGTAACGAGCATGTCATTGACTATGCTGCCGGCTGTATACACCGGATGACAGGCAGGGCGGAGTTGATTACCCAAAATGCGGTGGATTATGGCCTGACTGTTATGATTGTCGGGCCAGACCAGTCGGTTTATGAAGCCCCACAATGGCGCGAACTGTTCGACCCTTCTGACTACCAGACCCGACGAATTATTGAAGGTACATTGGAAAAACCCATTATCGTAGCCACTGCCGATGACGTGATGCGCCAGTCGAGCGCGGGCGAGATGGAGCGTCCCCGAAGCGATTTTTTCTATTTAGGGGAGGCTTTTGCGCGTATGTTTTGGCGGGTTGGGGTAGACGGTTCGGAAAACGGCGCTACGAAGGGTTGTCGGCGCGTTGCCCGTAGCTTTTACAACCACCCCGACGATTATCGCTATGACAAACATATATCAGCCGCCTATTCGGAAGCAAAAACGAAGAACCTGTATCCGGGGACAAAAATGATGCGGAGTTTGGAGGATTATTTCGTCTATGGCACGATGATTTTTTACGAGTTGATACCTGAAACGGATGATGGACAATGGGTGATAGACGGCGGGCCTGTCAATACCCGCGAGGAGTTGAAACAGTATGACCATGCGCTGTACCGGCCCTTATGCGGTATCTACGGCGAATGGGAATATTTTTCGAGCGAAAACAATGACGGTTTTGACAGTGGCCGCGATGGAGTGCGCTCGGCAATGCCATGGTTTTGGCATACGCAGAAAGACAACTACGATGTCACAACCCAGCCCTATCCGCCGTTAGACATGGAGCATGTTTGGGTAATAGCCGAGAACCAGATAGAAATCAAATTCAACCGCGAAGTAAAAGATATGACCGCTTTATATAACGCCAATAACTGGAAGATTCAACACAGCGCCGACGGTGGCGTTACCTGGAACGACCTCCCTCATTTCATGGCTGGTGGATATTTATGGCGCGCCATCACCCTCCAGCTCCCACAAGGATATACAAACAGCTTTACCGCAGGCAGTTACGGGCGCAGCTTTCGTGGATTCAATAGAGAAGATATCAACGAGCGTAGCGTATCAGCAGGCGGATGGATAGCCAACGACCAGCCTGTCAGTCCGGTAGCATTGAGAATGGGTCAATACATGGGGATTAATGAAGCAGTCAGCCAATACGGCGCCGGTTTGAATGGTTTATTTCGTGTACAGTACACAGGCGATATGCCGGTATGCGACTGGGCCGGCCATCAACTTCCTGTGCAAAAGACCTGCCAGGCGGAGTTCAAACCTTGGGTAAGCAATGTCTACCGCAGTCCGCTGACAGGCGTATATATTTACGGCGATACCGACGTACCTAAGGATGTGTTGATATTATCGGCCATGTATTATGATTTAGGCTTTACGAATAATTTCACTAAAACGTATGCTCAATGGCCGAGTGGTGTGGCATATACAGACGCCGAAAAGCTCACCTCATCCATTTTTGACCGTCCGGGGCAGCGCATAGCCGATTTTTCGGTACGGCAAGGCGGCGGCATGTTAGTAGTAGCTGAAGGTCAGCACCCAAACCAGCAGCCTGAACGAAGGGGGCAGCAAGCCGGTAACTATCACAGCGGATTGTATGTAGAGGGGTGGGGGGGTAATATCTTTCAAGACCAGGCCAATAATATCACCCGCGACTATAGCATGACCCGATACAAAAACGAGTTTTTGCTCTACCATGAAGGCGGTCATGGTATTGACAGCTACACCGGCCCTAACAGTTATGCTCCTTGGGTTTTTACCAATATCACCTCGGCACATAACATGGCGCGAAGCGAGGAAAACGGACGACGGTATTACGACGAGAACGATGTAGGTGCCTATCAATCCAACAGGGTAGAGTATGTTTCAATGGGCGCTACTTATTGGCATGGCACTTCGCGCGAATCGAAAGATGGCACGAATGATGGCACTTGGACGCCCGTCAGTAGTCGGTGGGAGTTTTTCCGTTATGACCCTTGGGGCTTTGAGGCTTTCAAACGGCTGTTCTGGTCGGGCGATTTGGGACTGTGGTACGAAAACAAAGTCGGCAACCCGTACTATCGCGTCCTGCCGGGCGATTGGAAATATCTGAAAGATGACGCCGAACTGAACCGTTATCTCACGCTCCGTTCCGGTCTCTACGGGGGAGGCGAAACGGTGAAGATAGATAGCGAAGACGCGCTGATAGCCTGGGGATGTACCGTTTTTGAAACCCTTCGCGATGATCCATATACAGGATATCAGAACCATGCTGTCAATTGGGTCTCTTGGGCTACTCCTATGATATATGATATTACTACGAAGCAATCAGCAAATCCACAATTTCCGAATAACAACATGGGTTTTTTGGGGGGTGTGTTGTATTATCCCGATTCTATGAGTTTTATCAATCCGTTTTTAAGGCCAAGCGGCGTAAAGAAGCCAGTTCGGACGCCCGAAGAGGAGGCGTTGTTAAAGCCTGTGCGCGGGATAGTGAGTAAGATAGAGATGAAGACACCCGTTCTGGTGGTTTTTCAGTTTAGCGCTGCGAAGGAGATTACGTTGGATAATGCGCAGACTAGCTTTACTGTTTTGGTGAATGGGAAGCGGGTGGGGTTTAGGTATTATTTTAGTGATGAGGCGGTGGTGGGGCTTTATTTGAATTGGCCTGTGGATGATGAGGGGGTAGAGGTAGAGGTTGTTGCGGGGGGGGGATAGTTGATACGGTTAAGAAGG
>CAYUAK010000008.1:0-1680 GCA_964442765.1 uncultured Tannerella sp.
TAATCATACTGGTCTGATGTCCTTCATTACCGAGTTTGCGTACTTCGCGCATATTGCATTCATTATAGCTAAAACTTTGCTCGTGGAGTTTCATTTCCGTTTCTCCCAACGAGGTGCTTACCTTATGATCTGTGAACAGGGATTCATCCCATTGGTCTTTGACGTTTTTACGATAAGTGATGACGGCTATCCGGTAAGTGTTCCATAAGCGGGCAAAAAGGGATAGCGAGTAAGCCTCACGGTCGAATATCAGCGTAAAGAGCGGTTCTTTGGGGTTTTCTTCCATGCGTTTCTTTTGTTCATCCGACACCGGATGCAGCTTGAGGAGTTCGGGAATGATTTCTTCCAACAGCATTTCTCCCATTTTTTCATTGACTTCTGCCGTAACGAAAAAGTAAGGACTGCCGTCAGATGCGTTTATCCAAAATTCCATTACACCCGGAAGACACAAACGCTGACGGCTGACATGTTTTTTGCCCAGATTCGCCAAATAACCATGATAGACCTGTACATGTCCGTCGATATAATATAACTCGGGATTTTCTTCGTCAATCCAGCTTTTGGAAAGCGATGCTGTCCATTCGCCGGCGCGGTTTTGGTCTGTTATTTCACGAACCATGTTGCGAAGGGTTTTCACTTCCGGGATACGGTCGTAACCGATCAGTTTGCCAAATTCACCGGGAGAATACAGTTTCGTCTGCTCGAAGCTCTTAATCCGGCAAAGGTTAAGAAAAGCGATGAGAATAAAGAGATTATCAAAATTGTAATACCCTGAACTGCGCTTGTTGTAATGATTACGATAGCTTAACAGGCCGCATTCCAACAGGAATGGAAGGAGCAACATAACGCCTCCAAAAGGCAATGCTTCGCAGGATTCAAAGCGTACAGGCGCTTCTTTCGACAGCCCAAAAGCACATAACAGCCGTTCCTCTACGCGCACCGCCCCCATGCCTAAACACTCACTAGCCTGTAAGTCAACTACACTGCGCTCGGTAGGACTGGATAAATGGGACTCTGCCGGCGCTAACGAACAAGGTTTTTTTTTAATGTCCCTTTATTAATATGGTAGCTGATGGCTGATTCGCTGACAGCTTGATTGAGGGCGATACGATAGATGCTTAGGCCCTGGTCTAATTCTATCTGAATGGCGGCTAATTTATTCAGTGTCATCTTGTGGCACTGACCACGGGTCTCTTTTCGTGAAAAAAAATACCCTGCACCTTGCTCGCGATAAGCTTTGGCATAACGTTCAATATTTTTACGCCTTTCGCCAAGAGCGGAACATAACTCGCTTATCGTACATAAATGGTTGACGACCAGATTGGCCAAAATAAATCGGTAACCGTCTCGATCGTCGTTG
Organism: uncultured Tannerella sp.; assembly: GCA_964442765.1. Classification (GTDB taxonomy): domain Bacteria; phylum Bacteroidota; class Bacteroidia; order Bacteroidales; family Tannerellaceae; genus Tannerella. The sequence goes on from CAYUAK010000008.1 coordinate 1,361, forward strand.
GAATGACAATAAATCGGATTGCCGTTATGAAGATAATAAACGCTGCCATCCTGTTCACGAAAGCCAAGAGTAGCGTTTATCAGTTTGGTATTGGACGGGAAAAAAGGAAGCTGTGTTTGCATAAGTAATTCGTTTTTGCAACAAAGATACGACTTTTTTGTTTGACCTATGCGATGGGGAACTTATTGATTGATAGGGAGGGGGGTAGGAGTTCTGAGGTTATAATGTGAGGAAATTTTTGGTATCTAAAACGATTTCTCCCGAATACAACACAAATCCTTCCAATTTCCCTGTTTTGCGCTATGCCGATGTCTTATTGA
>CAYUAK010000009.1:0-1560 GCA_964442765.1 uncultured Tannerella sp.
TTGCGTATTATTCTCTGAAAAACGAGAGCCATTGTTACAAACCCGATAAACACGCACCAAACATTTGTTCCCAATCCGAGGTTACTCACCACTGTCAACAGGTTAAGGAAATTCAACAAAACGTAATACAAACTTAACACAAAACGCGACAGAAGCACTTGACAAACCGAAAACACCCCAATAATCGCGATGAACACCTAAATAACCGGGTGTACCTTGTGAGAATTGGATAGATGAGCATGGGAAGATACAAGTACGAAAGATGCGGAGTCGATAAAAACAAGCAGTCGACCAATCAAAAAGTGCGTAAAAGGTCAGGACTGTTAGAACTCATCACAAATAAAGTATCAATGCTGCTTCACAGTCATGATTTCAAAGAACGATCGCGGAAGAACGCGAAAGATTTCACGCGCAAGCGCACAATGCCATTCGAGGAACTGATGATGTTTATGCTTATACAGCTCAAGTGCTCAACGCAAACCGGACTGCGCCGGTTTTTTGCCATGATCGGCAAGCATGTATTTATGAAACAGCAGTCATTTTCAGAAACCAGAAAAAAGGTAAAAGTATCGGCTTTTATTGAACTGTTTATACTGACCGCCGCCGAAATGACCGATAATTCACATAAAACATGGCACGGCTACCGGGTTAACGCCATAGACGGGACAAAAGTCGCATTGCCCGCCGACGCGGCGTTGCGTGAGTATTTCGGCGCGCTTGGCAAAGACGGCTCAGCGCCAACGGCACAGGGATCGATACTCTATGATGTACTCAATGACATCGTACTGGACGCGAGGATAGAACCGCTTTCGACAGACGAACGCACGCTGGCTAAAGAGCATATTGACGAATGCAGGAATATCGCTTCGGATTCCAAAAACCTTATCATAGCCGACAGGGGTTACCCGTCGTTTGAGTTGATTGAAAAGCTTGAAAGCGACGGATTCGCTTACGTCATGCGCGTTAAGAGTAAATTCAATAATGATATTGACGCTCAGCAAAGCCCGGACGGTTATGTTTGGCCTGAGCAAAACGGTAAGCGTTTACATATTCGGGTTGTCAAATTCAAGCTCGACAGCGGCGAAACTGAAACGCTCATTACTAACATTAGGGACAAGCGCCTCGGCGTAAAAGCATTTAAAAAGCTTTACTTCTTGCGCTGGCCGGTTGAAACAAAGTATGACATTGTTAAAAACAAACTGCAAATAGAGAACTTCTCATCCCGCACTGTTGAGGGGATACAGCAGGATTTTTATGCGACTATGTTTCTTGCGAATATCGCGGCTGCGGCCGCCCAGGACGCGCAAGAGCTTATTGACGAAGATCGTGAGGATAAAGCCAATAAATATCAATACCACGCTAATATTAACGAATTGATCGGTGTTCTAAAGGATCGTCTTGTTCTCGCGCTTACTAAAAATAGTCCGAGATTGCAATCCCTGTTGATTGATACGATCATTCAAGAAATAAGATCCAATGTCGTTCCCAAGCGGATTAATCGGGTTGTACCAAGAAATCCTTCGCCTAGAATGGCCAAGTTTCATCATAATCGCAAGGTTA
>CAYUAK010000010.1:0-1850 GCA_964442765.1 uncultured Tannerella sp.
CGGATTTCTTCGAAGAAGGCATCTATGGAACCGTCAGGACGAAACCTTCCTTGCCGCTTCAAAACATGGAAGGAGTTCCGTTTTTGTTCGGAACACCCGATATTCAGCGGATTGGCGACACGATTGTTGTTCATGCCGACTTGATAGCAAGCGCTTATTTTCTGCTGAGCCGGTATGAAGAGATGTTGCATCGTGAAGACCGCGATGTGTATGGCCGCTTTCCCGGACGTGCCTCATTGCCTTATAGGGCAGGATTTATTGACCGCCCTGTTGTTGACGAATACGGCAAACTGATTCGTAAATGGCTCAACCTGAATGGAATAAATACTCCTTTTATTCGAAAAATTAACCTGACGCACGATGTAGACGCCCCTTTTAGCCTGCGTACCTGGCGGAATGTCGCGCATCATATCTTGACAGGCCGGAATCCTTTCGGCGCCATTCGAGACAAATATCGTCCGTTACCATTCGATCCGTACTATACATTCCCCTGGTTGCTTCAACAGAACAGGTTGTTACAGGAGGCAATAGGAAGCGACCGTTGCCAATCATTCCTTTTTTTCAAGGCCGGCGGTAAAACAAAAAACGATAAACCCCGTTATAACTTAAATGGAAAAGACATCCAAACATTATTTGAAATTTGCCGGGAGCAAAAAGCGACTATTGGTCTTCACAGCAGTTTTGAGGCTGGAACAGACCCTTCGCTGATTGCCTCGGAAAAGCATAAATTAGAAGAAGCATGTAAAATGGAAATAAGCGCTAACCGCCATCACTTTTTGTCATCACGCGAGCCTGAGGACATGGAATATCTTGAAAAAGCCGGCTTTTCCGACGACTTTACCATGGGCTACGCCGATGTCGCCGGATTCCGTCTGGGAACATCGATACCGGTACGCTTCATCAATCCAGCCACCCGCCGTTTAACTTCGCTAACGCTTCACCCGCTTACCATCATGGACGGAACGCTGATTGATAAGAAATACATGAACCTATCCGCCTGTGCAGCCGAAGCATACTGTATACATCTCATAGGTAACATTCGAAACGTAAACGGCTCCCTAACCCTGTTATGGCACAACACATCAGTCATCGAGGATTCCGACTACCTTCGTACATTATATATAAATCTGTGTAAACCCGTCTAATCCGTGTCATCCGTGTGCAAAAAAAAGAAAATAGTAACCATCATCGGCGCAAGACCCCAATTCATCAAAGCCGCAGTCGTCAGCCAAGCCATAATAGCGCATGGCAATTTGGATGAATATATCCTCCACACCGGTCAACATTACAACTCCAACATGAACGAAGTCTTCTTCCGCTCCTTAGGCATAAAAACCCCGCATTGGCAATTGAAATGCGGAGGTATCACCAATCACGCAAAGATGCTTGCCCAGATGCTGACAGGTATCGAAGAAGCGCTGATAGCCAGCCGTCCCGACTATGTATTAGTCTACGGTGACACCCATTCCACATTAGCAGGCGCATTAGCCGCCTCCCAACTTCATATTCCCGTTTTGCATGTCGAAGCCGGACTACGTAGTTACAACAAACAAATGCCCGAAGAAATCAACCGCCTCCTGACCGACCATCTTGCCTCGATGCTTTTTTGCCCAACACAGCAAGCCCTCAGAAATCTGGCGAAAGAAGGCATAACCGAAGGTGTATTTTTTACCGGCGATGTGATGTATGATGCAGCTCTTACCTTTGGAAAATTAGCCGAAGAAAAGTCGACCCTAATGACTACCTTAGGTTTGCAATCGAAGAAATTCCTTTTATGCACCGTCCATCGGGCTGAAAACACAGATAACCCCGAACGCTTGCAGTAAATCGTATTAGCATTAGTCGAGATC
>CAYUAK010000011.1:0-1753 GCA_964442765.1 uncultured Tannerella sp.
CGATTAAAGGGCCCACAGCCGTTCAGGAATATATTGTGAACGAAGTACAGGATGTATACCGGTTACAAGGCGTGAAGATTAATGATAAACATTTTGAAGTCATTGTCCGCCAGATGATGCGTAAAGTGGAAATCGTCGATCCGGGCGATACCCGTTTCTTGGAGCAACAGGTCGTTGACAAATTGGAAGTGATGGATGAAAACGATCGGATATGGGGAAAGAAAGTCATTATCGACGGAGGCGATTCGCAAACCATGCGCGCAGGACAGATTGTTACGGCGCGTAAATTGCGCGATGAAAACAGCCAACTAAAACGACGAGATATGAAACTTGTACAAGTGCGCGATGCCATCCCGGCAACAACCAACCAGATTCTGCAAGGTATTACACGCGCTGCATTACAAACACATAGCTTCATGTCGGCAGCTTCCTTCCAGGAAACAACTAAAGTATTAAACGAAGCCGCCATAAACGGGAAAACCGACATGTTAGAAGGTCTAAAAGAAAATGTGATTTGCGGACACCTGATACCTGCCGGAACCGGACAGCGTGAATATGACCGTATCATTGTCGGACTAAAAGATGAATTTGAAAAAATCATCCCCATCCGCGAAAAACCCCGCCGCGTCAGTGCTCCCGCTGTTACCAATGACGAAAGCATCAAAATGGAGTTTAAATAATTATATTCACATGTTAGATAATAAACAAAAAACATTGATCGCCATTGCAGAAGGGAAAGAGTTAGGCATTATCTCTAAAATGGCAAACCGGCACGGCTTGATTACAGGCGCTACCGGTACAGGAAAAACATGCACCTTGCAAAACATGGCTGAGACTTTCAGTAGTATGGGTGTCCCCGTCTTTGCTACCGACATCAAAGGCGATTTATCGGGCGTATGTAAACCCGGAGGTGGAAATATGCACCTTCAAAAAAACGTTGATGCGCAAAATTTAACCTCCAAAGGGTTCGAATACCGCGGCTTCCCTGTCTGTTTCTGGGACATCTACGGCGAACAGGGGCATCCGTTGAGAACAACCATCTCCGAAATGGGAGCCTTATTATTAAGCCGCTTAATGGGATTGAACGACATTCAAAGCAGCGTCCTGATGATGGCTTTCCGGATAGCCGACGATGAAGAGTTATTGCTCTTAGACATCAAAGATTTACGTAAAATGCTGGAATACATCGGTAACGAGCGCAGTAAATATTCCGTTTCGTATGGTAATGTTACGCCTGCCAGTATCGGAGCTATCCAACGTGAACTATTAGTTCTTGAAGATCTGGGAGGCAATAAATTTTTCGGCGAACCTTCCTTAGACATTTTCGATTTTATACAAACGCAAGGAGGAAAAGGGATTATAAACATTTTAGAAGCCGACAAACTGATTCGCTCGCCCAAAATTTACACATCCTTTTTGCTATACCTTTTATCCGAACTTTTCGAGCAATTACCGGAGGTGGGCGATTTGGCAAAGCCAAAACTTGTCTTTTTCTTCGACGAAGCCCATGTATTGTTTAACGATATATCTAAACCGCTGTTAGAGAAGATAGAACAAGTTGTCAGGCTGATTCGTTCCAAAGGGGTAGGCGTCTATTTTTGCACACAGAACCCATTGGATGTACCTGATGCTATCTTGGGTCAGATGGGAAACCGCGTTCAACATGCGTTACGCGCTTTCACTCCGCGCGACCAGAAAGCTGTGTCCACGGCCGCCGCCACCTTCCGTCAAAATCCGACATTCAAAACCGAAA
>CAYUAK010000012.1:0-5100 GCA_964442765.1 uncultured Tannerella sp.
AATTGAGAGGATGGTATTTTTTTGTCCTAACCCCTGTCCGGCTGAGATAGCGTCGCCGTAGTGTTTGCCGATGCGTCTTCCTGCCAGGAACTGGAGGCAACAGAGAATTAGCGAGACGATTAACAATCCGATTTCCGTGCGGTAGTCGGAGCTACTTTGTTGAATCATCAGTTTAACGGTTGTTCCCGTCACGATGATAAGAGCAACGACCCATAAATAAAAAGCAAACTGCGGGAAGGCGAGTAGCGTTTGATGTATTTTAGGAGTCAGATAGCGCAAAACAATTGAGACTAATAGAGGGAGTAACAGGATAGGCAATACTTTTTGGCAGATATACCAGACGGATTGCATAAACGAAAAATCATCCTGTATGCCGATAAGGGAAAAATAGACTGGGGCAGCTATGGCAACAGCGCAGTTACAGAAAAACACATAAGCGGTCAGGAAACCCACATTACCTCCCAGTAAGCCGGTTATTACGGCTGCGGCTGTTGCTGTCGGCGCTAAGAGGCATAACATAGCGCCTTGCGCAATGATGGCATCAAAGGGTAGCAGCAGATAATAGATAGCGATACTTCCTGCTAACTGTATCAGTAATAGCCATACATGCGCCGGATGAAACCGGATGTCGCGAAAGGAAATCTTACAAAAAGTAAGCAATAGCATCGCAAAAAGCAGGTAAGGCGTTAAAAAGGCAAGAAGACTAACCCATCGGTAAGCCAGCGTGCCTGCTATCATTGCAAGGGGAAGCGTCCAGTTTTTAAAAAATCTCAACATGAGGGGCTATAAATAAAAAGCGACAAAAAACTGCTTTTCAGCACAGAGGACACAGAGTAACACAAAGATATTTATTGGATAGGGATATACTGAACAAAAGCCTCGATGGCTTCGTAGGAGGCAAGGCCAAGTTTATTGTACATCTCGGCTGTGGCGCGGTTACGATCTTCGGCCCGTTGCCAGAACAGACGCTCATCGTCGCCTAAGAAAGGTGCGCTTTCGGCTTGCGATTGGTGTTTGAGGATAGCGTTTCGTTTTTGGCGTAACTGTTCGGGGCTGACAGGCACTGCCATTTCGATGTGGTCCATCTCCCACTCAGCCCACGCGCCGCGGTACATCCATACGCGACAATCCTGCATCCACAGTTCGTTTTTCACCTCGTTGATAGCGGCTAAGACAGCATCTAAGCACACTTTATGCGTACCGTGCGGGTCGGCCAGGTCGCCGGCGACAAACATCTGGTTGGGTTGGATGTCTAACAATAATTTTTTAATAATTTCCACATCCTCTTCACCCAGCGGATTTTTCCTTACTAAACCGGTCTCATAGAACGGCAGATTGAGGAAATGGATATTGGCGTCATTTAGCCCGCAAAAACGGCTTGCTTGCCGCGCTTCTTCCCGTCGGATAGCGCCTTTCATATATAATACGTCCGGATGTTCGGGGTTGCCGTCTTCTTTCTTTTCGTATCGCAGGTAGTGGATTTTTTCTTCGGCTTTGCTTTTGACCCTCTGGTCGTCTCCCGCATATTTGTTGCTTACATCGCAGAGCCATTCACAGTAACGAATAACCTCCTCGTCACCCACCGCAATATTTCCGGATGTCTGATAGGCTACATGTACTTCGTGTTTCTGGTCGCATAACCGGCAGAAGGTGCCTCCCATAGATATCACATCATCATCCGGATGTGGGCTGAAAACGATTACTTTTTTCGGAAATGGCTTAGCCCGTTCCGGACGGGATGAATCGTCCGCATGGGGTTTGCCCCCCGGCCATCCGGTAATAGTACGCTGTATGTCATTAAAGATTTTTATATTCACTTCGTAAGCCGAGCCATAGACGGCAAGTAATTCGCTAAGACCGTACTCACTGTAATCTTTATTAGTCAGTTTTAATATGGGTTTGCCGGTCTGCTGGCACAGCCACACGATAGCGCGACGAATCAGTTTGTTGTCCCATACACATTTAGTTACTAACCAGGGGTGGCTTATCCGCGTCAGTTCGCAGGCCGAAGACAGGTCGATGATGGCTTTTACATTGGTATGATGCTGCAGACAGGAGGCCGGAATAGTATCTGATGTTGGCCCTTCGACGGTCTTTTTGATAATGGACGCTTTACTTTCGCCCCAAGCGATAAGGACTATTTTCTTGGCATCCATGATCGTGCCTAACCCCATGGTGATGACACCCGCCGGCACATTTTCAATCGAACTGAATAACTGTGCGGATTCCTTGCGCGAAGTATTGTCCATCAAAGTCAAGTTGGTACGCGAACTCACCGATGTGCCTCCGCTGTTTAATCCGATAGTACCGAGCAATCCGATACCCAGCAGCATTAAATCTATTCCTCCGGCAGTTTTAATTTTTTCCTCATATTGGCGGCAGAAATAGAGGATGTCGTTTTTATTCATGAACCCATCGGGACAGAAAATATTTTCCGCAGGAATATCTACATGTTTCAGAAATGCCTGATTTAATTGATAAAAATTGCTGTTGGCACGTTTTGAAAGCGGATAAAACTCGTATAAAAGAAAAACGACAACGTTTTTAAAACTCAGTTTTTCTTTCTTGTGGATTTGGATAAGGTGTTTGAACAAGGGATAGGGCGAGCGGCCACCCGGCAACACCATGACATAGTTTGCGTTTTCCGTTTGTTTGCAGCGTATTTCCTGTGCGATTTCGTTAGCTAAAATTTGTGACCCTTCTTCCATAGTGGCATAGATGTGGGTCGGTATTTTCTCGAAACGGGTGAGGACGCTGTATTCGTATGCATTTTCCGGCTTGTAAAACTTTTCGGAAATGCGTTTAAGCGTGATTTGTGAACTAAGATTTTCTCTCATAATCAGTTGGTTTTGTATTTTATTATCGTTTTATTTAATGCAAAATTAGTAAAATCATTAATCATTAATCATTATTTCCAGCTCTTCGGTCGCTTTTTCCCATTGGGACATGGCTTCTGACAGTTCGATTTTCAGTTTGTCGTGTTCCGTATACAGGGAGGCGTCGTAAGTGTCTGTCGTTATTGACATTTGCGATTCTAAGGCGGCCATTCTTATTTCGAGAAGGGAGATGTGTTCTTCGGTTTCGGTAATGGTTTTTTCCAATTTACGGATACGTCGTGCCTGTTCTTTTTGTTCTTCAAAAGAGAGCTTAGCGGATGAAAGCGTTTTAGCTTCGTCCGTGCTTTTAGGATTTTGCGCGGATTCACCTGAAAAAGCATCGTTTGAAGGGGTTTTGCGTTCCAATTCCCGAAGGTTATCAATTTTCTTGTATTCTAAAAATTCGTAGATGTCGCACAGATGCTCTTTGATGCGTTTGTTTCCAAACTCGTACACCTTATTGACCAATCCGTTTAGGAAATCCCTGTCGTGTGAGGCGATGATAACCGTACCGTCAAAATCCAACAAGGCGCTTTTCAACACGTCCTTTGAGCGCATATCCAAATGGTTGGTCGGTTCGTCGAGTATCAACAGATTGACAGGGTTAAGTAACAGTTGAATCATCGCTAAGCGGTTTTTTTCGCCTCCCGACAGCACGCTAACTTTTTTGTCCGATGCTTCGCCGCCAAACATAAAAGCACCGAGGATATCTCTAATTCTGGTGCGTATATCCCCTGTCGCTGAATAATCGATGGTATCGAAAACGGTCATATTTTCGTCTAACAACTGCGCCTGATTTTGTGCGAAATAACCGATTTTTACGTTGTATCCGATTGTCAGTTCGCCTTCGTAGTCGGTTATTTCGTTCATGATACATTTGACAAGCGTCGTTTTACCCTCGCCGTTCTTACCGACAAATGCCACCTTATCGCCCCGGTTTATAGTGAAGGAAGCTCCCGTAAAAACAGTGTGTTCGCCGTATCTTTTTGTCAGATTGTCGATGACAACCGGATAGGAGCCTGAGCGTGGAGAGGGTGGAAATTTGAGGCGCAGCATGGCATTATCCTCTTCATCGACTTCGATGCGGTCGATTTTACCGAGCTGTTTGATACGTGACTGCACCTGAATGGCTTTGGAGGCTTTATATCGGAAACGCTCGATGAACGCTTCGGTATCGTTGATCATCTTCTGTTGGTTTTCGTAGGCGCGCTGTTGTTGTTCGCGGCGTTCACGTCGTAAAATGACGTATTCATCGTATTTTACCTTGTAATCGTAGATACGTCCGAGTTCTATTTCAAGCGTCCGTTGTGTCGTATTATTGATGAAAGCGCGGTCGTGTGATACCAACATGACCGCATTGGAGTGGACGGCGATAAAATTTTCCAACCATTGGATAGAATCGATATCCAAGTGATTGGTAGGCTCGTCTAACAGCAACACGTCAGGCCTTCGTAGTAAAAGTTTGGCTAGCTCAACACGCATCCGCCAGCCACCGCTAAACTCGGCTGTCGGGCGGTTGAAATCATCCCGTGTAAAACCTAAGCCAAGCAACGTCTTTTCGAGTTCCGACAGGTAATTAGCGCCCCCCAGCAGTTGAAATAACTCCGACAGTATAACAAGTCTGTCAATCAGTTGGTGGAAAGCCTCAGAATCGTAATCCGTCCTTTCGGCAAGCGCCCTGTTTAACCGCTCTATCTCGTCTTCTACCTGGTGGATATGCTCAAAAGCACGTTCTGCTTCTTCTATTACGGTAAAGCTATCCGTCAATTGCATCTGTTGTGGCAGATATCCGATAGACAAATCTTTGGGTATGCCGACAAAGCCTTTTGTAGGGGTCTGCAAACCGGCAATAATTTTCATAAGCGTCGTTTTGCCGGCGCCATTTTTGCCTACTAAGGCTATCCGGTCTTTTTTATTAATAACAAAAGACAGGTTATCAAACAGCGTAAATCCGCCAAATTCAACGGTTAATCCTTCGATTGATAGCACGAAATCAAATAATTACAAAAAAATGAATAACTAAAAAACTGAAAAATTATCTGCAAATTTACACAAAGTTTGCATATCTGCCGAATTATTCCGAAATTGCGCCCCGTTAGAACGATAAAAAAGGAAAAAAATGAGACATTTTACTAAAGTAGAGGATATAGGCGATATCCGGAAGGCTGTTAGCGATGCGTTAGCGATAAAGGGAAACCGTTTTCGGGATACGGAACTTGGTCGG
>CAYUAK010000013.1:0-9991 GCA_964442765.1 uncultured Tannerella sp.
TGAAAGAAGAGGACATCCCCCTGCCCCCATTTCTTCCACTTCGTGAACATTCCATAGTGTAAAAAAAATTTTTGTCACTTTCCGAAGGGAAGTAAAGAGACACATTGATTAATTATTATAGGAACGTTCAAAGGGGGAGATGGGGGAAGAGCAGGGAGCTGTCGCCGTAGCTCAGGAACCGAAAGTCGTGACTGAGTGCATAGTCATAGATGGCTTTCCACCTGCCCTTTGTGAAAGCCGAGACCAAAAGCAACAGTGTGCTTTTAGGTTGGTGAAAGTTGGTTATCAGGTTATTGACGACATGAAACCGGTATCCGGGAGCAATCAAGATTTGCGTAGATGCGACCAATTTTTCGAGATTATTTTTAGAAAGCCAGTTCAATAAAAGTAGTAAGGCTTCTTTGGTAGTTACGGGCGGCAAGCGATTGTCGTAGGGTGTCCATTGTTTGATGAATAGTAACTCCTCAGGCGAAGCATCGGGGCAAGCAGCTAAGGTAGCGCCCATGTAATACAGCGTTTCGAGCGTCCGCGCCGATGTGGTGCCAACAGCCGTTATACGTCCTTCATAGTCGATAAGCGTTGCAATAGTGGCATAGTTTACAGACAGGTATTCGGCGTGCATTTCATGCGCGCCGAGGCGGTCTGTTTGTACGGGTCTAAACGTGCCGGCACCGACATGCAATGTCAGTTCCTCGCATTTATGCCCCTTTTTATCAAGCGCTTGAAGGACTTCGGGCGTAAAATGCAGACCGGCTGTTGGTGCGGCTACCGACCCTTTTATTTTTGAATAGACCGTCTGGTAGGTTTGTATATCGGTTTTTTCCGTATCTCTGTTTAAATAGGGCGGGATAGGTAAGACGCCGGCTGCTTCGAGGATGTCGGCAAACGAGCAGGAAGGGTTGTCCCATTTAAACAGGACGCTATGCGTATAGCTATGCGTTTTAAGACGCTCAACTGTCAAAATAACAACCTTGTCTTGGATTAATAAGGTACGATTTAGCGTACTTTTCCAGCGTTTGACGTTACCTACAAGGCATATCCACAGGCATTGACTGTTAGATTGGAAGCTCATCGCATAATCACTTGGCGCTTCCGGTTCGAGACAGAATATCTCGATTTGAGCGCCTGTCTCTTTTGTGAATAGAAGCCTGGCCTGAATGACGCGCGTATTATTGAATATGACCAAAGATTTATCAGGCAATAAATCCGGTAACCGGTTGAATACACTTTCGCTAACCTCGCCATGCCTGTATATTAATAGCTTAGACTTATCGCGCTCCGGTAACGGGTATTTGGCAATACGCTCATCCGGTAGCGGGTAGTCGTATTCATTGATATTGATTAACTTGACAGCAGCGAGACTGTTGAGTCCTTTTTTTGCCATATTTCAGTTTTTAAGCCGACAAAAATACGATTTTTATCGTCAAATTGTATTTATAAGAAAAAATTGCCCTATCTTTGCTCAATTAATTGGCAGAAAAATGAAGATGGAAGATTTTTTTAACGGGGCTTATGCTCAAAAAAAGAAACTGAAAATCGGTGATAAAGTGCGCTTTCTGAACAGTGTAGGAGGCGGCACTGTTACCGCTTTTCGGGGAAAGGAACAGGTGTTGGTCGAAGACAAAGACGGATTTGAAATCCCCGTTCTTTTCTCGGAATGTGTAGTAATAAACGAGGCAAAGACGCAGCCTGAAAGCGCCAATCCGGAATCATATACATTGCGTGTCACGTCAAAAGTTAAGCCAAAAGAAATACCTGTCGAACCGAAGAAAGTTGAGCCTGTTGTCGCACCATTTATTGAAACGCCGTTAGGCGAGCGGTTGAACGTGAGCTTGGCTTTTTTAGCAGTCGAGCCGAAGGAGTTTGTACAAACCCCATTTGAATCGTACCTGATCAATGAGAGTAACTACTACCTGTACTTTAATTATATGAGCTGCCAAAACAACAGTTGGAAAAGCCGGTTTCACGGGTTGATAGAGCCTGACACCAAACTCTTTCTCGAAGAATTTCCGAAATCCGAACTGAATGAATTAGAACATTTTTGTTTTCAACTGATTGCCTTTAAAGAAAAGAAACCTTTTTTCTTAAAAAACGCTATAACGGTCGAGTTACGTTTAGATACGGTCAAGTTTTACAAACTGCATTGCTTCACCCAAAACAAGTTTTTCGACGAAGACGCCCTGATTGTCCCTTTAGTGATGAACGATGTACCGGAAAGGGCTACAAGATGGAAATAGAGCGAAAATTTTTAGTAAAGAACACCTCCTTTATAGAAGCGTCATGCAGGAAACGCCGAATGGTTCAGGGATATATCTGTTCGGATGCCGACCGTTCGGTACGTGTTCGAGTGTGCGATAACGAGGGATTTTTGACCATCAAGAGCGCATCCGATGAGCGGGGATGGAGCCGATATGAATTTGAGCAGGCAATTTCAAAGAGCGACGCCGAAGAGTTGCTCAACTTATGCTTGCCTGGACGGATAGACAAAGATCGCTATGATGTGCCTTTCGGCGCTCACACATGGGAAGTAGATGTTTTTCATGGAGCAAACGAAGGCTTAGTCGTAGCCGAGATAGAGCTGACTACCGAAGCCGAGTCGTTTGAATTTCCCGAATGGATAGGGCAGGAAGTCAGCGGAAATGTCAATTATTATAATGCCATGCTGGCCCAACATCCCTATTCAAAATGGTCAGAAGATACGCTTGGGAAAAATTTACAAGATTTTGGAACGGATTTAACATTTATATAAAGATAAATACATTATTTTTGCACATTCAAATTTTTAATTATTCATATTTATGAAAGAAAAAACAGAAGTTAAACACAAGATTTTGAATGCTTTGTTCTTTTCAGCGCTGTTTCTGTTGGTTGCCGGCTTACAGGCTATGGCTTCAACGACAGCATCGGTGGCTGAAACTACCCAGCAAGGCATTACGGTTACCGGCACGGTTCTTGACGAGCAGGGCCTGCCGCTTCCCGGTACATCTGTAAAGATCAAGGGATTGTCGCAGGGAACGACAACGCTTTCCGACGGGACATTTACGTTAGCCGTTCCTAATGAGAACGCAATTTTAGAGTTCTCGTTTCTCGGATTTATAACGCAGGAGGTACCTGTCGGTAATCAAAGGCGATTCACCGTCACGCTCAGAGAAGACATACAGCAAATTGAAGAGGTTGTTGTCGTAGGTTATGGTCAGCAAAGACGGGTTACACTGACAGGCTCGGTGTCACAGATTAGCGGGGATGAAATCATTTCGCGTCCCAGTCCGAATGTCACCAATTCCTTACAGGGGATGATGCCGGGCGTGATGGTGTTGCGCAGTTCCGGTCAGCCTGGGAGCGAAAATGCGGGTTTGCGTATTCGCGGCTTCACATCGGTGAACTCATCGGGCGCCTTGGTGCTCATTGACGGAATGGAGGGCAGTCTTACTACTTTAAATCCAGATGATATTGAAAGTATTTCGGTGCTAAAAGATGCTGCCGCAGCCTCTATTTACGGTTCGCGTGCAGCGGGTGGTGTAGTGCTGGTAACGACGCGAAAGGGTTCATCCCAAAAGATAAAAATCACTTATAACGGTTCTTATGGGATTAACGTGCCGGGGATGATGCCGCAGAGGATGCCATCTTGGGAAGAGCAAGACATGATAGTAGAAGCAAGGTTCAATTTTAATGATATCATTGAGTTTCCGAAAGACTTCACCGAATGGATGGCCAATCCAAACTACAAATATGATATTCATCCGTCAGCCATTAACCGTTATCAGGCTGCGCTTGGCAACACTAACTGGATAGCAGAGGGCTTGAGAACTTATACTTATAACCAGCGTCATGCCGTGTCGTTATCAGGCGGTCAAGGGAATACCACTTATTTCATATCTGCCGGCTATTACAATCAAAACGGATTACTAAAGTATGGGCCGGATAGTAACGACCGGTACAATTTGCGGTTGAACCTTCGTACTGAAATGAATAAATATTTGGATGTAAACATCAGCGCAGCATTCGAGGATAATGCGCAGTTCCGCAATCCTTCCGGCGCTGAATCTCTGATAGGATCATTGTTTACTATTCGTGGAAGAGAGATGATGTATCTTCCCGAATCCGACATCAATTATGAAAAAGACCCTTATTCTACGGACCTTTCTACCAATCCGATACGAAACATGAAGTATGCCGGTCTAAGCACAAGTCACAGATATTATTTAGACGGGTCGGCCAATATCCATTTTAAAAATTTCGTGAAGGGATTAACTGTAGACCTCAATGCTTCCCGACGCTTCGGTATTCGCAGTGAACAACACAATCGGGTGTATCTTCCGGGGCAGGGACGTAACGGGCCTCGAGGCGATTATAATACGAATGCGCCTTCTTCCAATGTGCAAAAAATTAAAAACCAAAGTTATCAGGATAAATTAGAGGCATTGGTTAATTACCGTCTTAAAATCAATGACCATTCAGTTGCCGTATTAGCAGGAGCGTCTTACGAACAATATTTGTTAGACCAAATAGATGTACGAGTCTATGGATTGCTTTCGGATGGGCTTTTTAGCTTAAAGTATTACGAATCGAGTGACGCGACAAATACGGCGGTTACCGATGCTATCAATCAATGGAAAATGGCTTCGCTCTTCGGACGAATCAACTATGATTATGCCAACCGCTATTTGTTTGAAGTCGTTTTGCGTTACGATGGCAGTTCGCGTTTAGGACCGGGCAAACGTTTTGGTTTTTTCCCGGGCACATCCGTAGGATGGGTTGTCAGCGAAGAATCGTTCTTTGAAGGCGTTAAGGATTATGTGAACTTAATGAAATTTCGCGGTTCGTATGGGCAGGTAGGTAACAGTAACGCTATCAGTGGCATGTATTATCCCTATATTGGAACCATCACCCGCGGCAACCTTTTTATGGGCGAGCGTATGTACTCCAAAAACTCAATGACCTCCAGTGACGTTTCATGGGAAACGGTAACCACAACCAATATAGCAGTCGATTTGGCTTTCCTGAAACGCAGGCTGACCCTTACGGCAGATTACTTCTGGAAAACCAATAATGACATGCTATCCCAGATGGCGCCGGGTAACATTGTGGGAATATCCAGCTTACCCAATGAAAATGTGGGCGTTTTGAAGGTCTGGGGTTGGGAAATAACAGCCGGATGGCGCGACAAGATTGGCAATGTTCGCTACAATGTGACGTTCAATATTGACGATAGCCGGGATAAATTAGTATCCTATAAAGGCGTTAATACCATATCAGCAGGCACTGTCAATTTGATTGAAGGCTATCCGATGTACACTTTATGGGGCTATCAAACCGACGGGTTTTGGAAAAGTCGCGACGAATACTTAGCCTATAAAACCGCTAATCCGGGCTATCAAACATGGACTGATGCACGTATTTCGGGCGGTGATGTGAAATATGTTGCTCAGGGCAAAGCCGACCATACGATGGGAAGTATCGGTGCAGGCACACCCGATGAACCGGGCGACCTGGTGTATTATGGTGACGCTAACCCACACTATGCTTTTAGTTTTAATTTAGGCGTTCAATGGAAAAACTTCGATTTTTCGTGTTTCTTTCAGGGAATTGGTAAGCGTCAGTTCTTTATCAACAGTACAGCCATTCAACCACTAGGCAACTCAGGGTCTATGCCTTGGTCTATACACAAAGATTATTGGAAGGAGGATAACCAGGATGCTTATTTCGCTCGCTTGTTTGAATCAGGTTCACATAACTACCAATATTCCGACCGGTGGATACAAAACGGTGCTTATATACGTTTGAAAAACATACAGTTAGGTTATACCGTTCCATTGAGATACGTCCAGTCACTCCGCATTTATGTCACAGGGAATGATTCATGGGAATATACAAAAGTGCTTAAAACATTTGATCCTGAGGTCAGTAACCGTACTGAGACTTCAGACAGCGGTATAAATGACCGGATCAATAGAAGCTTCTACCCGTTTATGCGTGCATGGACAGCCGGAGTAAATTTAACATTTTAAAAAAATTGAAATATGAAAAATATAATATTTATTATCCTATTTGCATTGGTTTGGGTTGGTTGCGACAGTCTGCTTGATGTGACACCACAAACCGATTTGACAGATACGAACTTTTGGCTGACGGAATCGCATTTTAAAGGGGCATCGACAATGCTCTACGACCAGCTCCCAAGTAAGGGGCACAACGGACGCGCCGACGATTTGTTCAGCCGAGATTTCACTAATCAGGATATCAGTTCCGGACGCTGGTCTTTGCCAGGCACCAGCAGCAACTGGACGGATCCGTATCGTAGAATAGCCGTTGCAAACAACATCATTGAGAATGCGCCCAACTCGCCCATCGCTGAGAGGGTTCGTAATCGTTATTTAGGCGAAGCCTTGTTCTTCAGGGCCTGGTGGCATTTCGACCTCGTATGTAAGTATGGCGACGTACCTATGGTACTCAAGACATTTAAGGAAACGAAAGACCCCGATTTAAAGATGGGACGCACACCGCGCGAAGAAGTCATTCAACAATGCTATGACGACCTTCGTCAAGCGGCTACATTCCTTCAGACACGCGCTGAAGTGGTGAACATAGTCAATGAGTTAGACCGCCGTCGCGTCACCCGTTCATCAGCATTAGCCTTGATGGTACGTATTGGACTTAATGAAGGAACGATGGGCAAATATCACAATCTCGAAAACAACTACAAAGCGCATTTAGATGTCGCTATCAACGCTTTCAATGAGTTGAAAAATGAGGGACATCAACTGTATACCGGCGATGGCGCTCGTGCTTACTTAGGGATTTTTTGTGAGGAACGAAACAATATGAACTCTGAAATCCTTTTTGGCAAACCTCACGGACCTAATGGAAGCATCGGCTCGGCCAATAACTGGAACACCAACTACACCAGCGACTGCCAGGAAGTATGGGCGGCTACCCGATGGATGGTTGATATGTACCTGTATGCCGACGGTTTGCCGGGCGAAAAATCGCAATATTATCTGCCACCGAAAGATGAAGTATCTTACAACAGTGTCTTTGGTTACCAAGGCGATGGCGTGACATCTAACGGACATCCGCGCGACCCCCGTCTGTCACTCACCTTCTGGCGCGAATACGACCCCGATGACGAGACAGCCATAAGAGTGGCTAATTTACAGATTGCGTGGAAGATGCGTCGTGGCGAAAGATTCAACCATTACTATAACACTTCCAGACATTCGCCGGGTTATCACCAGAAAAAAAGCCACGTGGGACAGTTTGCTACCACAGGCAGTTCGGATAACAACGATCATATCCTTATCCGCTACGGCGAAATGCTTATTTCTTATGCCGAAGCGCTTTATGAGAAGAACGGAAGTATTACCGACCCTCAGTTAGATGAAACGGTGAACGCACTCCGCGCCCGCGTTGGGTTCAATGTAAAACTGACCAATGATTTTGTTAATCAGCATGGATTGAATATGCTTGATGAAATTCGCCGTGAGCGTACTGTAGAGTTGATGCTGGAAGGTCGTAGATATCCAGACCTCATTCGCTGGAAAACGGCAGAGAAAGAGCTTCCTAAGGCTATTGTCGGTATCCACTATTTTGCGCATGAGGCTGTCGAGCCGGCTGCCTCCGATGCCCTTGCCATAGCCGCAACCAAAGCCGATGGTACGAATAACGGCGTGTTTGTTTACCCCGCACAAAATATGTGGGTATGGGAACGGGCAGCCGTCCGTACCTTCAGGCCTGACCGCGATTACTACTATCCGATACCAACCAATGAGATTGCTAAATCGGAAGGAAATATAAAACAAAACCCCGGATGGAGGGAAGATTAATCATAATAATATGAATAAAATGAAAAATATAATTATAACTATTTGTGCAGCAATCCTGTTGCTGTCGGTTGCAGGATGTCATCCCTACAACACATGGCCCGATGGGCTACCTGAATTAGAGCATACCTACTATGTCTCAAACGTTAAAACCGGTAACGGAACCGAACAGGATCTCCAACATGAGATAGCCGCTAACGGTACAGCCCGTTTTATGAAGAGGATACATTACAACCCGGCGCCACCGGCCGGTACGCCGCTCTTCGAGTGGATTACTTCAAGTGAAAACAATGTAACATGTCCGATAGATATTCGCTTTGTCAGTGAGCGGGTACGGTCGTATGATGCCATATCCTATATCTGGGTAGAAACTCGGAACGGAGGTTTAACGGCAGGTCGAGACTATACGGTACATGCAGCAGATGGAACACCGCTTCCGCTTTCCGCTCAGGGTACCTATTCACTCACCTGGCCACAGGCTAAAAAAGGTCAGCAGAGTATTAAAATCAAAAGGCTTACCTCAACAGTGGGCGAGTTACGGGTGATGTACTTAGACCGCTCCAAGTTTGCCGGCGCTAATCCTGACAGGAACAGCATGGAGGAACTGACCAACATCAAGACGAATGACTTTACCGTCCGCAGTTTTTGGCACGACTACAACTATCCGGTCATCATCCGTTTTCAGTAGACTTTCATACAATGCTCGCGCGGTTTTCCTATGTGTAACAACGACATCCCTGCCGTTGCGGTAGCAATGACGTAGATACGCGGCTAAGAAATCTGCGCGAGCAATTGTACATTATGTGCAATTGTAAACTTACACTAAGGCGGTAGCGTTAGTCAATAAGTTTTTGGGAAAGCCCGTCGAAGGCATCTGTGCGTCGGTCTCTAAGAAATGGCCACCAGCGACGCACCTCTTCGGTACGATTTAGGTCGATTTCAACAATGGCGATATGCTCTCTGTTGTCGGGTGACTGTGAGATGATTTCGCTTTGCGGGTCGCAGATAAAGCTGTGTCCCCAAAATTGTATTCCGTCTGTTTGGCCAGAGGGGTCAGGCTCAAAGCCGACGCGGTTGACAGCCACAACATACAGGCCGTTAGCGATTGCATGTCCGCGTTGCACGGTTTGCCAAGCATCTTGTTGTCGGCGTTTTTCGGCGTCGCTGTCGTTGCTTGTCCAACCGATAGCTGTGGGATAAATCAAGATATCAGCGCCCTTTAGCGTCATTAGACGAGCCGCTTCTGGGAACCATTGGTCCCAGCAAACCAGCACCCCTAATTTGCCCACCGAAGTAGAAATCGGTTCAAAACCAAGGTCGCCCGGTGTGAAGTAAAATTTCTCATAGTAGGCCGGGTCGTCGGGGATGTGCATCTTACGGTATTTGCCGGCTAAAGCACCATCTTTTTCGATAACCACAGCGGTATTATGATAGAGACCCGGCGCCCGTTTTTCGAAAAGTGAAGTAACAAGAACAATTTTCAGTTTCTTCGCTAATTGACCAAATCTTTCGGTAGATGGTCCGGGAATGCGTTCAGCCCAATCGAAAAAATCGACATTTTCAGTTTGGCAAAAATAAACATTGTTATGCAGTTCCTGTAGAACGACTAAGTCGGCCCCTTCGGTAGCGCATTGGCGTATTTTTTCTTCCAGCCGCCTGATATTATTATCTGTATCGGCACTATTATGTTGTTGTATAATCCCAATTTTCATCTGTATATTTTTTTATTTTTTACACTAAGGTCAGATGGAACATCCCATAATTTTTTTTAAATTTATTAATATTGTCGCTTTACGAAGTGAAGCAATGTCCATGATAATCATTTTATTTGGTGTATAGCATCATGGACATTTCATCTTTTTTACAATTAAAAACCCGACAAAATTACACATTTTTTTAATTGGGTTATCATTTCTCTCTGTGTACCTCTGTGTCTTCTGTGTCTCTGTGCTAAAAAATCGGTGTCTCCGCAGTAAAAAAAACCAGCAATTCAGAGTAAAAATATTTCATATTGATTTCCATATCGTTATAACACTTCAGAAAAATAATTTTCCGGCTATTTATAACGTTTTTTGTAATTACTCAGGGTGTATAAAAGTCCGAAGGACTTGTATATGAATAACCCCGTGCAAACGAAGTGCAGCTCGGGGTGAAAGTGCATCAGTTCCCTC
>CAYUAK010000014.1:0-3074 GCA_964442765.1 uncultured Tannerella sp.
CCCAATGATTAACATCACCTTCTCGATACTTTAGATTCCAAACTCCTTTGTTACCGACCTGAGATGCAAACCAACTGTTATTCCCACTATGTGCTTCAAAACTTCCCACATCTCTTGCAAGTGCGTTTGCAACTGGCGTACTAATATCATAGTATTGCACACGGCTAATCATCGTTATTCCTACGCCGGCGTCTATATCCTCTTGTAAACGATAAACCATTCCGGTTTTTTTCCACCAAGAGAGATCAACAGTGCCAGAAAAGTCCACGCCCTTGCCGCTACCGGGAGTAATAGCATTTTTCCACTTGGTTATAGCTTCACATGTCAGTTGATCGAAATACCCATACGCTATCCCGGTTCTACTTGTTGGGTTTTTCAGATATCCTTGTTGAATCAGATAATACTGAAGTGCTTCTACGTCTTCACTATAAACACCCTTGTTATTTGCTATTGACAAAACTGTGTCGAAATCAAATAATCCAAACGGGTCAATATATCTAATTGGATTATCAAGGACGTAAACGTACCGGTTTATACTTTGTGGGTTTGTGATTTTACCTTTCAGAGGATCCATGGATGACCAGCGCCTATCGGCCGCGTCATACATCCTGGCCTGCGCGAAGTATATACTGAGCACGGCGTCCCAAGAGTGGCCGGTGTACGAGACCGCCATGTCCAGCTCGCGGGCGTCGAGCTTCAAAATGCTCTTCTTGAGCGGCTTGCCCCACTCGTCGTAGTCGATGTAGCTTGCCACCTTGCCAGTGATATTGTCGCTCAGGTAATCCACGCTGCCGAGCCGGTCCTGATGGTACCAGAGCTTCACCTGCTTGTTCTGCACAAGGCTGCCGCCGCCCTTGTTGACCGGGGAGACCACGACTGAGAGCTTCTGGATGCCATACACGTAGCGGTATGTAAACCCGCCTGCCTCGGCTTCCATTATAACATCCTTCAGAGGCGACGTGTAGTCCAAAACGAAGGTTTTTGTGATGACGGTGGTCTTGTTGATGTTGCCGCCCCCTGCGCTGACCTGCGCCGGCGTCATCTTTTCCTTCTTGTCCTTCCCGGACGGGTTTACCGCCGGATCGGCGATGACAGTCAGGTCCTCGCCTAGAGACGCTTCGATCTGCGGCACCGTGATACCGGTGTAGCCGTAAGCGTTCTGCTTGACCGTCCACACGTTCTTCACCAGATACCCGAGCCCGTTATAGGCATACTCCGAAGTCTCGCCGATATCGTTTGTGCCCTTGGTCATGCGGTTTGTGGCGTCGTAGACGTATTGCTCCGTTATTTCGGTCTGGTTCGCGTTCTTGAGATAGGTGCCCTTGACCAGGTTGCCCCGGTTATCGTAATCGTAGACGTAATTGTCCTTGTTGTCCACAAGCTTCGATACCATCTGGTTCAAGATATTGTGCTTGTAATCCACGGTCTTGTTGTTCCCGGTCTGCTCAAACGTGAGGTTGCCGAGGCTGTCGTAGATATAATTGTGCGTATAGATGGGGGTTGTGCCGGGATTGTTTGGATTCGCCGAATACATCCTGACTTCGGTGAGCCGGTTCAGGTCGTCGTAATCGTACTCTTTGTTCTCGTTGACCCTGCCCTCGCCGACGCCTTTCCGGTAATCTGTCTTGAGGTTGCCCTGATTGTCATAGCTGAACTCAAAATGCAGTGTTTTGACAGGGGTGGCAGTCGGGTCATGCATGTACGTCCTCAGCAGTCTGCCCGCGGCGTCGTACTCGTGCTCGTCCTTCCGGCCGTTGGGGTAGGTCTGCAAAATGAGCTGGGAGGCGGCGTCAAATGCATAGGATGTGTTCTGGTTCTCAGTGTCTTTTACGTTCGTCAAGCGCCCAAGCAGGTCGTAGGTGTTTGTGACGGTCGTGTTGTCGGGGTATTTTACCGTCTCAACATTGTGCATGGCGTCATAGGTGTAGCTGGTCAGCTTGCTGTTGTGGTCGTTGACCGATTTGATCCTGTCCAAAACGTCCAGCGCAAAGACTGTCGTCCCGTTCCAGTCCGTCATCTGGGTCAATTCGCCGTTCTTGTTGTACTGGAAGCTTACGGTCTTGACGGCCTGGTTCCCATTCTTGTAATTGATCGTCTCCACAAGGTTCTTGGCGTCATAGACATATTGCGTGATATATCCGTCCGCGTCGTTTTTCTGGATGAGGTTGCCGTTGCCGTCATAAACATAAATGATCTGCACAATTTTTATTTTTGGTTTACAGCTACCCCGTTTGTTTGAGCGGAATTACCTGTAACGCGTGTAATATATAGTTCAAAAAGAAATTTCATGGATGTATTATATTGAACCGGCATAAATGGGTACTTACTATTTACAGGATCTCTGTAATATGCAACAACATCTTCGAAACGCGGGGATTGCTGTTCAAATGGCTAAATAGGAAAAGCCAGAGACCAAGTTGCACATGGAACGGGTTCGAGGAAATGTTGAAAATATTTCCGCTCGCCCGCCCACACATCTACCACAAGCTATACGTTGACAGTTAATCGAAACTGCTTCGTGAGGATCCCCGTACGTTAATTGCGCCTGCGGGGTGGTGTCGAGGGGTTGAGATCGGGAGATGTCAACCTATTCTACCCTCTTTTTTATTCCCAGGATTATTTATTAGAATTCGGGTGTAATATCTTTATATAATAGTAGTACCAGTTCTTGAAATTAAGAAGAGGAGTATAGCTTTCTCTTCTTCGGTTTGCTGGAAATTCTTCGCTTATTTTTGGCTTTTTTCCGTCAAATGAATATGCGAGACCGCACATTGCATCTTGTGTGCTCCACCATTCAAAATAGATATAATTCTTATCCTTTGAAATAGCGGTACATTTTTGTTTTTCAAATAAAAATCGAATAGCATAATACGTATCACTATCATTATAAGAAAACCTGTTTACAGGTATTGTGTCATAAACAGTCACAAAATGATAGTCTTCGTCATATTTTCTGATTCCAACTGTACTAAATTCGAGAGTTTGCAGCGTCTCAACAACCTTAAATATCTGTGCTCGATTCTTTTCAAGTATATTTGTCATCTTCTTTTCCGACGGAGCTGGCGGGAAAACAG
>CAYUAK010000015.1:0-2092 GCA_964442765.1 uncultured Tannerella sp.
CAAAAGGACGCAGGCATTGTCGTCGAAACGGATGTAAGACCCGTCCGGCCGCCTGATTTCTTTCTTTGTGCGTACCACGATTGCTTTGGTAACAGTACCCTTCTTCAAGTCGCTCGACGGGATTACATTCTTCACTGTCACCACTATAGTATCGCCTATCGAAGCATAACGTTTCCTCGTACCGCCAAGCACGCGAATGCACATCGCTACTTTACCGCCACTGTTATCGGCTACAATTAATTTACTTTCCTGCTGTATCATAATTACTTCGCTCTTTCGATTATTTCAACTAATCTCCATCTCTTTGTCTTACTCAGCGGACGAGTTTCCATTATCTTCACCGTATCGCCGATGTGGCAATCGTTCTTCTCGTCGTGAGCGTGATATTTTTTCGTTTTACTAACGAACTTGTGATAAATAGGGTGTTTTTCTTTCCACTTAACGGCCACCGTGATGGTTTTATCCATTTTGTTGCTAAAAACAACGCCTTGTCTTTCTTTTCTTAAATTTCTCATCTTAATCAAGCTCAATGGGTTATTGTGTATTAAGTTCTCTTAGACGCAACTCTGTGTTCAACCGTGCAATACCTCTACGAACAGCTTTAATCTGAGAAGGATTATCCAACGGGGAAATCGCATGATTCAGCTTTATATGGGATAAATTATCCATTTCGGCCTCCAATCTTTCCGCAAGCTCATTGCTTGTCAACTCTTTAATTTCTGCTTTTTTCATAAACTATGCATTTTGATTTTGAGCGTCATAATCTCTTCTAACGACAAACTTGGTAGTAACCGGTAATTTTTGCGCGCCCAGCCGTAAGGCTTCCTTGGCGACGTCAAAAGGTACTCCTTCAATCTCTATTATTATTCTACCCGGCGTAACGGGAGCGACAAATCCTTCGGGCGCTCCTTTTCCTTTACCCATACGCACTTCCGCAGGTTTTTTGGTAATCGGCTTGTCCGGAAATATCCGAATCCAGATTTGTCCCTGTCTCTGCATGTAACGTGTCACTGCGATACGGGCCGCCTCAATTTGGCGTCCTGTAATCCATTTCGTATCCAACACTTTTATGCCGAATGAGCCAAATGCCAGTTGATTCCCTCGTTGGGCGAGACCTTTCATCCGCCCCTTCTGCTGTCTTCTGAACCTTGTTTTTTTAGGCTGTAACATTTTTCTTCAATTCTAACTCGTTATACAGTTATTTGTCTTTTCTTTTCTTTTTGAAACCATCGCCACGTTTTTGGCCGTCTCTGTTTCCGCCGTCTCTGTTACGGTCGCGGTCTCCTCTGTCGCGGTCGCGGTCTCTATCTCTGTCGCGGTCTCTATCACGGTCGCGGTCGCGGTGTGATGGGATGTGGCCGCCTCCGCTCCGTCCGCCTCCGCTCTCTTTGGTAGAGGCAAATGAGGGCGCCAAATCTCTTTTACCGTAGATTTCGCCACGGCAAATCCACACTTTGATTCCGATTAGTCCGACCTTGGTCAAGGCTTCGCCCAGCGCGTAGTCAATGTCCGAACGGAAGGTATGCAAAGGGGTTCTCCCCTCTTTATACATCTCCGAACGTGCCATTTCAGCTCCATTCAAACGGCCGGAAATCTGGACTTTAATCCCCTCGGCGCCCATACGCATAGTCGAAGCTATGGCGGTCTTAATGGCGCGACGATAGGCTATTTTTCCTTCCAACTGGCGGGCAATGTTGTTGGCAACAATCACCGCGTCCAATTCCGGTCTTTTTACTTCATAGATGTTGATTTGTACATCCTTATCGGTAATTTTTTTCAACTCCTCTTTCAACTTATCCACCTCTTGGCCGCCTTTCCCGATAATGATACCGGGACGTGCAGTGCATACTGTGATGGTAATAAGTTTCAAGGTACGTTCAATAACAATTCTTGAAACGCTAGCCTTTGCGAGACGGGCATTCAGATACTTTCTGATTTTGGCGTCTTCCAAGATAGTGTCGCCGTAATTTTTTCCACCATACCAGTTGGAATCCCATCCTCTGATGATTCCTAAACGGTTACTTATCGGATTAACTTTCTGTCCCATACTTGGCAATTAATTTTGGTCTTCGTTTACTGTTAATACTTCATT
>CAYUAK010000016.1:0-20147 GCA_964442765.1 uncultured Tannerella sp.
TTAAACAAACCGGAAGCAGAAGACCTTTTATTTCGTTTCGGGGAAAACTTACTGAATGAAACAGGTTAATTAAAAATAATTTGAAGTGTTAAATTCCTTATATGCAAACATATACGATGTTAACGATGATTGCTATATCATAATATCAATGGGTTATTTTGAAGTGCGAAACATTAGTTAAAATAAAATAATGATGAAAGGATTACCATTATGCCCGAAAATACAGACTTAGAAAAAATGAACCCTATGAATAATAAACTTTGTAGAGAATCTCAATATTCGCGAAACTGTAGTAAAAAAAAAACCTTCAACGACTTGCAATAATTCAACAAGTTATGCTTTTCTTTACCACAGACACAAACTGTCCCCCAGAAAAGGAATCCCGCTATCATAAACCCTCTAATAGGGCACTTAGTAACAACGGCAGGGATGCCGTTGATACTATTCTAAAAAAAAGCCTGTTTCTTTGACATGGTAGCGTGGGTTGTGTTTGAGGGCAATATAAATGGCTCTTTTTGCGTCTTCTGTGTCTTTGAAAATCTCAAAGTCGTCTAAGTTGATACGGCTGTTCAGGATTTTCTCCTTGAACTTGACCAAATCACCTGCTAATAAGCGCAGTTTATATTCTTCGCTGAAAGTAAGTGTTGTTAATTTCATATTTGTATATGTTAAAAAAGTATCTATTCGGGTAGTTTGAAGGCTATGCGGATGACAATGCCTACGGCAAAAGGGCTTGTCCGGTTGACGAACTTATGCGTTTTTCCCTCTTGTGTGTACCGTGCGTTTAACATGCTATTGAACGACCAGTTGGTGGGGTCGTCTCGGTTGTATTCAAGAAAGGTTTTACCTTTTTCGTTACTGATACCGTTCAATGCGTAATCTACATATAATCCTGCATATAAAGCCAACTGGGGAGCAAAATCCCACTTCATGCCGGCTTCGGCCGAAAGCGTCCACATCGTTCTCAATGAACGGGACATCGATTGCTTACCGCTTGTAAACGTCCCAAACCCCTGACTTTCTGGCGTTTCCAAGACAATGTCGTAGGCAGGATAATAGCCTGAGGTTGTGAAGGTAGTACCCGATGTGTTTACATGCGACCGGAGTGGAAAGTTAGCCTTGCCTCCAATTGAAAAATAAGTGAGGTTTTCGTCAGAAAAAAGCGGGTATTGTAACCGGAGAGCTAAGGGAATAATTAGATAGGCCGTTGTATAATCCTCTTTATAGCCGGTGAAAGACACCCTAAACTCAAAGGGTTCTTCGCCGTCATGCGACAAATAACTGTCGGAAAACGCATCCGTAGACAACCGCCATTGGTAATGCGTCCAACCAAGCCCCGTGCTGATGCCCATGATGTCATTGAAAAAATAATTATATCCCGTTAAAACACCGCCCGTTGGTTTCAATAAGTCGGTCTTCAGTTTGAATGCCGAGTATCCAATCATACCACCCAGCGTAAACTCGTGTTTCTCCTGCTCATCGGCCCAAAGCGAAAAGTTCGCCGACAAGAGAAGCAATATAATTAAGAATCTTTTTTTCTTTTGCATATGATAGTTTTTATAAACCCCCTTAGGGATTCAATGTTGGTAGAATTATTTTACATAAATCCCAAAGGTAGCCATTTCCTTTTTACAGGTCACATACAGCACATAGTATCCGCTGTTTAGCCGGTCTGTCCGTACCGTTCCCGTCGCTCCAATGAAACGTCCTGTTTGAACCAACCGTCCGGTAGCATCAAAAAGCTGTGTTATCGTTTCTTCGCCTTCGGATGCGACAAATCCAGTTTCGACTGTCAGCAGTTCGCCGCTCTTAACAGGATTCGGATAAGGGCTCAGGGTTTCATTAGTCTTACGCACAGGCGTCAGCGGACAACTGTAAACAGTATCTCCCTCGAAGGTTATCAGCCTGACAAAATAGGAAGCTGTAAAATCCAGCATATCATCAGCTTTATTGCCTGCCGAATAATACTGGCCGGTAGCCCGTGGTATAGCCTGCTTATTTTTATACCACTGATAGCCGTCGTTCAAAAAGTAACCGGCCGCGTTGTTCACTAATAAAAGATTGTTCCACTTCTGAACAATGATTGACGACGGGTCTTTACACTGTCCGACAGTAGCCGGGATGGAACGAACAAAGGTATTACCTTCGTCATCCAAGAAAGCGAAGTCAATAAACGTCGCTCCTAACTCATCGGGAATAAGCTCTATAGTCTGCATATCAAGCCTGACTAACTTAATCACTTTGGGGTCGCGGACATGTACCTGAAAGGTTAATCCGCTACCATTCGCATAATGGAACAATTCAGAGATATGATAGGTAGCGCTTGCCCCCATAAACGAAAAAACAAACCCTGCCGGGTCAAAAAGTTGTTCTAAGACTGTCACAAAGATAGGGATATCCAAGTCACGGCTTGCTCTACGCGAATCCGTAGCCCTTAATTTCAAATTATAGATACCGGCATCGCCTGGGCGTGGCGCGATAGTGAGAGTTAGTATTCGTCCCGACAGTGTAAACGAAGCCATTTTAACGCCTTCAATCGGTACTACTGTAAACGAGTTGTTCTCTATATCATAGATTTCTATTTCAAATACTTGGGTTATATTTTCGGGGATGACCACTTTTTTGGGTGCGTTCAGGAAAAAAGGCGCTTCATTGATATGAAACGTGACAGGAATGACTTCCTTCGTGTTGCAGCCATCGCGAACTGTCACCGTCACCTCGGCGTATCTCTTGCCTCTCAGTTCGGGCGCTCCTCTGAATAGTAAGTTAAGCGTATCGATACAGCCGGCAAGTATCGTACCCGATGCTTTTTCAGACGGCACTAACCATGCTGTGCTATCCGGGATGGCTTCGCCGGCGTTGACTAACCAGCCGCAACGGGCGAAGTCCTGCAAAGTTTGCAAGTCTATCCATTCGTTTCCCGACTTGAGCAGGTACCTACCACTTTCACTGTTAATAGCCTGATTCATCACGCACCCCTGCGGCCTGGTCTGACCTGCAGGATAGGTTACTATCACATAAAAGTCTTCATCAGGGTAGATAGCTGCCGGCCTCGACAACGGTACGGAATACATACGTCCATTTTCCAACCCTTCGGGGATAGAGAAAATCAACGCCCCCGTTGCCAACGGCACCGCATCACTTATGGATGTCCCCCCTGCCCGCACCTCTACCTGTATCACCCCTTCCGACAGATAATCGCCAATGAACCAAGTCCCTACGGAAGTAGCGTTAAATCCGGAAGAATCGGCTTGAAATTTGGCGGCAATAGTCATCGGTTTGAAGATATCCGATAAGCCATACGCATAACTCAAGTACCCCTGTTGTTCATGCTGCATCACGCGAAGCGCCTCATCAGCCTCCGCTTCGGAGGGCTCTAATAAGCCACAAAAGGCGCCGTCCTGTGCAGATAACCCCTCTGCATCATCAATTGATCGGATAAAGCGAATAGAGGTAACATAGTTAACAGCCTGCCGTCCTTCGCTGTTATCTATCCGTATCATCCGTACAGGCTGATAATCAAAATAATCCATACGCACCAATATAGCGGCGGTATCAACCTTCGCACAAGTGTCAATAGGAACGACCGGCTCATCTCCGTCATCCATCCAGAAACTGCCGGCGCCAACAGGAAGGGTACAAACAATCAGCGATATAGTAAGAAGGCTCACAACGATTCGTTTCATAGTCAAGTCTTATGTTAATAAATTGATTATTTGCCGCTGCGGATGTAGTAGGGGAGTTCTTCTTCTCGCTTCCATTTGTTGGAGAACTCTTCGTCGCCTATTTTGACCCTTCGGGGGGAGATGGTAATTGTTGTAAACAACCCGCCTTTTTGGGCATTTATTTTTTTCGTATAGTCCACACAATAAGCGTCTTCAAAAATGATGACCAACTCGGCGCCGCCGGTTATTTTTTTGTCTCCTGCAAGGAAACGTATCTCGCCATTACGGAGTAGGTTTTCGCGCACCATCCATTCGTTGATATAGAAATCGGGCGCACCTGCAAAAGTGAGGTTGATAATGCCTCCTGTGGGCGCGCCGTCAGGACGCCCTTTGGCATTGACGTCCTGCTGGAAGCCGATACTGAACTCTTCAAGGATATAGCTGTTCTCCATGAAAAAAAACTTAACGACCTGTTCGGGCAGCTTCTCACTGCTGAAAAACAGGCGTCCCTTCATAAAACGTTCAAAAAAGTTCATTGGTTAAGATTTTCAAAATAAGCATTATCTATTTGCAGGCTTTCGACGACCATGGTTAGTTTTGTGACGGTAACAGGGTCGCTGTCAGCCTTGTAGTGAAGCGCCAGACCGGTCAGGCGCGCCCCCTCAAAATATACCTGTTCGATGGTCTCTTCCGAAGTATCCATAACGGTTATCTCACCGTTGAATCGCTTGAAATGGTCGAACATCCACGCTAAGATTTCCGGTGAAGGCGTTCCAAAAATCGAAGCCGTAAAAAGGCCGCCTTTTAACCCGGTAGTTACCTCGCCGTTGCGATTCATCCCTTTGTGAAAACAGTAATCGCAGTCGGCTAACTCATACTTCTCCCACGACAGTCCCATGACATTGTCGGTTTGGGGAATTTTCAACTTCAAATAAATTTTACAATCGATTTTCTTTTCTACCATGATTTGATTTATTTCAGACGACAAAAATACAACAAATCATACTAATCACAATAAAAAATCTACCGGATTTTGATATACCTCTAAATCTTCCTGATAAAAAGGCTCTCCGTTAATCATACCGACAGCTTTTCGGTCGGACAAATCAACCCTGTCAACCACTATTCAAAGATGCTTCCGTAGCGGTGGTATTCGTAGGCGATGCTTTGTTCTTTCAGGTAATGAAGGAGTTCCACGCGACCTTCCGGCAGGGGTTTCCTATCGGCAATAAACTTTCCTAACTCAGCCGCTTTAATATAGAGGGAGTCGGGAAAGTTAGCGGAGCAGGTACGCACTCTTTCGTAAGCGTCCATCTCGGTGATAAAGGCATCTAAGGATTGCTTAACTATCTGTATGTTACGACGTATATGAGCTACTTTTTCGAGTGTCTGCCATTTGCTGTCATCTTCAGAGATGCTTACTGTTAAAGGCGTTCTAACTACATCGGCAGCGAGCAATATAAGCAACGCATCGACAAGCGAATCGTTTGCCTGCACTCGAAAACCCATATTTTTCAACGGAAGGTAGCGGAAAATATTTTCTTCTCCATAGATATGGCTGATGTCTTTTTCTATCGAAAGATCTGTATTCCAAGTTGTTAGATAGCTCCCTGCGGCAATGTTCAGGCGTTTTTTCTCATTTTCGTCCGAAAGCAAATTGCCAAGGGGAGAAAAATACCCTTGTGGAGGCAATTCCTTTTCAACAAATTCCACAAAGCATGAGACGTAATTCGGCCCGCCGGCTTTTAATCCTCCTCCGAAAGCCGAGCGTTTCATGCCGCCAAAAGGCTGCCGGCTCACGATAGCGCCTGTTATTCCTCGGTTTATATACAGGTTGCCTGCTTCAATGCGGTCGCGCCACAGTTGATGTTCGTCTTCGTTCAGACTTTGCAATCCGGCTGTCAAACCATATTCCGACGAATTGGCAAAATCGATTCCCTGTTCCAAGTTATCTATACAAACGACAGCCAGCAATGGCGCAAAAAGCTCATTTTTAAAGGTATAACTTTCTGGCTTTACGCCCCATTTGACGGTAGGCTTCAGGATATATTTCTTTTCATCGGCAAACTCCGGCGCTACGAGCCACGATTCGCCCAGTTCCAAGTGTTCGATGGCATGTAGTAGTTTTTCGTTTTCGTTCTCAACCATCGGCCCAACTCGGTTCATCGTATCCCAAACGCTACCTGTCCGCAAACTTGTCACTGCATCCCTCAGTTTCATTTTAAAGGGTTCGTCGTTGTAAATTTTTTTATCTAATAGCAGCAGGGAGCAAGCCGAACATTTTTGTCCGGAGTTGCTGAATGCCGACGACACGATGTTCAATATCGCATGGTCCTGATCGGCAGCATCAGTAACGATGATTGCATTTTTACCGCCCGTCTCTGCCGATAGTGGCGTCCGGGGGCTGTTTTTTAGTAAGCGGAAAGCCGTATCTGTTCCTCCTGTCAGTATGATATGCTTGATAGAAGGGTGCGATGTCAGAAAACTAAGCGATTGGCGGTCGGCCGGACAGACCACCTGCAACGTATCTTTGGGCACGCCCGCCTCCCAGAAATATTGGGCAAACATCCATGCTACCGGCAAAGCAACCGTCGCCGGTTTAAGTAGAACTGTATTACCGCCTGCCAATGATGCTGCCACGCCTCCTACCGGTATGGCTAACGGGAAGTTCCAGGGCGGAATAACCAAAATAATACCTTTCGGAACAAACGAAACCGTTTCCAACTGCGCAAAGGTTTTCATCGTTATCGGATAATAACGGCAGAAATCTATCGCTTCGGATACTTCTACATCCCCTTCCAAAAACGTTTTACCGGTAACAGCAGCCATACAGCCTATCAAATCACCCCGTCGGGCGCTCAGGTTGTCGGCTACCCGATGCAGTATTTCAAGGCGCCGGTTTAGCGTTGTCTGCCGCCACCCCGAAGCATCGTTCTCAGCCGTTTCAAGGATAGCCTTAACCTGTTCAAAAGAAGACAGATTAGCTTCACAGACAGCGATTTCCATATTACGGCTACGGTCGAAATACAACTTCTTACGGTCGGTAAAAACTTCATCGAAGCCAATCTGTACCGGTATTATAAAATTGTCTGCCCTGACGTTTGCCTCCCATTTATTTAGATGCGATAAAGCCCACCGGCGATTTTGCGGCAAGTCGAGGTCGGTATCCGGTTCATTATTAAATTTTTCTCTATTGATAACAGGGCTTGGAGGTTGGTTGCGGTCTTGAACCCGAAAAGGTGTCGTACAGACGCTATCTTTAAGTTGGTACGCCTCAGAAAACTGCTTGGCTAAGAAGTTCCATTGCGGACTGTCTAATTTCAGGTTAAAGGTATAACTAAGGAAATTATCCTTTCCTGTGTTTTCATCTAAGCGACGCACCAAATAGGAAATAGCGTTCAGGAAATGTTTAGACCGCACAACCGGTGTATAGAGGATGATTTGTTTCTGTAGCTTCCGCATAGCACGGGGCAGGTTATTCGCCATCCCTTCTAACATCTCGAAGGTAACCAATTCGGAAACGCCCAATTTCTCCGCTAATAAATGCGCGTAGGCAATGGAAAAATAGTTATGCGAGGCGACGCCAACATGACAGGCACAAATATTTTCAGGTTGTAAAGCGACGTCAAGGATATGTAAAAAATTGGCGTCCACCTCCACTTTCGAAGGATACACGGGGTTGTCCCATCCTTTCAGCGATGAGATGATACGCTCCATCTGCAGGTTAGCCCCTTTCACCAAGCGCATTTTCAATGGCGCTCCCCCTTCCCTGACACGCTTTTTGGCAAAATCGAGCAACTGTTTTTGCAGGATTTCAGCATCCGGCAGATAGGCCTGGATAACGATACCCGCATTGTAATGCTTAAACACCGGGCGGCTCAATACGTTAATAAACACATCCATTGTCAGGCGCGTATCCTTATATTCCTCCATATCCAGGTTGACGAATTTAGCTAACTTTTTGCCTTCATTATCGGTAAAAGGATGTTCTATAGCCTTCCTGTAAATGGTTGCTATCATTTCGGAAAGCTCCTGTTTGTTTTGTTCGTAACTTAACGGATTTATCTGCGCATAGATACCTGATATTTTGATAGAAATATAATTTATATCCGGTTCTTCCAACGCTTCCAAATAATGTTCGTAGCGATGGCGCGCCTCTTCGTCACCTAAGACTACTTCGCCAAGCAGGTTCACATTTTGTCCTATCTGACTGTTCCGGCGTCCTTCCAAGTGTTTAGTCAGTTTGGGGCGTTCTTCCGAGATGATTATTTTTCGTGTTTCTGCGCGCAGCTTCTTTTTGAAGATGGGCATAGCAATCGCCGGGAACCAATACCCCCCTATCATATAAAGCCGTATAAGCATTCGGTCAAACGTATTGAAAAAATCGGGAACGCCATATTCTTTGATGATCTGCCGGACACGTTTATTCAGTTTGGCGTTATCCCGTATCTGCGACGATTCGTCCAACATTCGCGACAGGAACGTCTTGTATTCAGGTGTTTGCACCAGAGAAGCATATTTTTTCTGCTCTTTTACCTCGTCACTTGTCAATTCTTCTTCGGCCTTCAAAAGGAACTGTTTCGCCCATTCATAGACCTCATTTTCTGCTACATTTATCATAAATCAATATTTAGGGGATGCGGGTCATGACTTCAAAACCCATGCGACTGTTGTGGTAGGGGCAGCGCCATTGGTCGGCTTTCACGCCGGTTCGTCTTGGCTCACCTTCGGCATTGACGCCTCCAAACCATTCTCCGTATTCACGGTCAATCATGTTGGTTTTGATCCATTCCCAGGTACGGACGGCCGCATCGAGGAATTTTTTATCGCCGCTGATGTGCCAGGCGTTCAAGAATCCGACGACGGTTTCGGATTGCACCCACCAGGACAGGTTGGCGTTCAAGTGCTCGCCTTCCCTGTCGTTCATCATGGCGCCCTTATCGTTAATGCCCTCTTTTAACTGTACAGCAGCCATATTGACGGCTATGCGCTCAGTCTCCTTCAAGATAGCTTCGTCGCCTAATACCTCGGCGGCTTCGACTAACAACCACGAAAATTCGATGTCATGACCATAAGAATCAATATCCCGTTGGCTTTGCCAGTCCATCGTCAGGAAGAGATATTGGTGCCAGGTCTGGTGGTTAATCATTTTTTTTGTCATGACTTCTATCAGTTCGCGTAACTGTTTCTTCAACCCTTCATCTTTCCAAACGCGGTAGAGGTTGGTTAGCGCTTCCAAAACGTGGAGGTTGGTATTCATCGTCTTGGGATACTCTACTTCCATCTTCTCCCATTCGCGGGTGAACTGAATGCCTCGACATTCGACACAACCAATAAAGCCGCCATGAACCGGGTCATACGTATGTTCGACCATTTTCCGGTAGATAGCGATGGCTGCATCCAAGCTCTCCTTGTCACCGGTGGCGCGATAGTGCTCCGACAGCCCATAGATAGCAAAGACGTTTTGGTAGGTGTCTTTGTGCATGGCGAGCGGTTCGCCGGTGGCTGTCACCGTATAAAAAGAACCGCCGTATTCCTTGTCAATAAAATGATCGAGGAAATAGCGTTGGGCACGGTTGGCCAAAGTAAGGTATAACTCGTCTTTAAACATCCGGTAGGCCGCTGAGAATGTCCACATTATACGGGCGTTAAGTATACCCCCTTTTGATGCGTTTGCACGGGGTGTTCCGTCGAAGTTCAAGGTACCATAAAAGCCTCCCGCAGGGTCGTACGAACGGGTTGCCCAAAAATGCAAAATGTTTCCTTTTAAATCTTGAACGATTTCCTGCTTGAGTTGCGCTGCAACCTTGTCTTCCGGCGACATTTTTTTGCCACACGAAAAGACAACAAAAAGGCCTGTTATTACTATCAATAAATTTTTCATCTTTTTTATAATTAAAAATTCAATTTTGGTTTTTTCCTATTTTCCTTTAACTATCTTTTGTGCCGCTAGCACTAAAAACATATAATGCGACGACCCGCCTCCCATCACATATTCCACTTGTTGCCAGAGGTATGGGAACACTAACAGTTCGGGGAAGTCGGGGCGGATAAGCGCTGTTCCAGAAACCACTCCGCCGGGGATGTAATACCAGTCGGCGCGGTTCAGACCATAGCCTACTGTGGCCGATTGCGTTCCAATGCCCGATGCAAACGATTGGGTGTTCGACCCCGGATGCCGTCCCAAGATGAAGTCAAGCGCGTTGAAGACAATATCCGGCCCGAAGATGTCGGGATATGCATTGTGCAGGAAGTAGTATTGGTATCCAAACCGTTGGATATCCCATCCGGCACCCCATATACTCGGACGGTAGGGTACCCCGTATGGCGTAACTGCGCCTTGCTTCTCGTATTGTTCCTTAACCGCGGGTAAAGCGTCACGTATAGCCTTTGTGAAATCGGCATCGTTCAAGGCTTTTTCGGCTTGTGCAACATACCAGGCTGCCTGGCCTATCGAGCTGACAATAAAATCTTTCTCCGCTAATAAATAGTCTCTGTATTCCTTCTCTTTTGTCGTCAGAAACAGTTCGACAGCGGCATGTAATTTGGGCAGTCGCGCCGACCTGCCAGCCCGTTGATTACCGCCTGCCGGAGGAGTTTCTACGGGTGTGTTTTTAAACAGTTCGCGGGCGGCTTCCAATGCCTGTACGCTCAATGTATCGTTAAAACCTTTTAACACACGGGCTGCGCAAGCCAGGTGTGCGGCTGCCGTCAGTTCGCGTGACGGGTTGTTTTCGGTAAACACCCAGCGGTCGTCGGCGTTACCTTTAATGTTATCGGTTGCAGCAGCCACATCGCCCAGCAACACATATTGCCGTAAACTGTTACTGATGATACCTCTGTACAGTCGGCCTAAAGCGCGATAAGCACCTACTATCGAAAGCGTACCATGTTCTATCTGTTGCAGGATGTCATTCTTGCCGTCCGGTTCGTGGATCTCAACTATCCGCGTATGCTGGTTGATAGCTGTCGCATCATAGTTGACTTTAAAAGCCTCGTATGCCTGTGCTAAAATATAGACTTCACCCCCTTGCGATTCGATACGGAGGTCGTCGTCGCCGGCATCGTGCCAGCCGCCCACATTCAGTCCCGGTACTTTTTCGCCCGATTTATACTTAGTCAGGGTGGAAGAACCTTGTACATAGCCGTCGATGTGGATTAAATCTGTCGGAGCCATCAGGGCATCGTCCAAATGACAGGCGTCGTGCCAAACACGATATTTCTCGTTCACCCGTACATGACACATCTGCACCGGTAAGAAATACTCTAAAACCGGTTGCCATACGCCCCGGTCGTAGACATCGTTAGCTATGCGAAAAATAGAAGAGGCTGAAGTGCCATAGCGAACCTGATACAGCCCTTCCTGTTTGATTGACGAGAAATCAAACTTCAGGTAGTTATAACGCAGGAACTGTCCCCATTCCAGTCCGGCTGCGGAGAAGGCTTCCATCTGACCGTTTTCGGTTATCCGGTAAAGGACCGGTTTGTCGCGATTGGTTTCCCTTTTATCTATCTCGATGATAGCCACTTTCGGCTGGTTAGGATGGTAACCAACTTGCGACGTTTGCACGACAGGCGCATACATCCAGTCGCTAACAATATTGGGGGTTATCACCCATTGGATAGCGCCTTTGGTAACGCCTGCAGGCACTTCGCTGCAAAGCACAAACCATCCGTTGTTGTGGTTCATCCGCCCGTCGTACAGTTTGAGATTGGCGCTTTTGGACTCGACAGTAAACCGGTTGTAGGGATCGTCCGGTCTGACAGTAAACCGTTTACCCGCAGCATACGGCTCTGCAATCACATTGTCGGCGATGATAGGATTATATCCCTTGTTATCGCCCGACAGATGTTCTTTATTGGCTCTGGCATCCGGCAGACTGAAATTACCCGTCTGTAAATAATTGGGAGTGCGTGTCAAAGTAGGCCCATTGGGATGTTCGGGAAAGATGCCCTGTTTGCTGTCCATGATCCAAGGCTTTCCGAAGAGCGCGCCAGGAAACAGCTCCATGATGAAAACCACCCGGCCCGCAAACTGAGCCGGCACAGGGCGGTCTAAATCGACGGTGACGACCACCGAGGCGCCTTCGCCTTTGACCTGTACCTTATAGCTTAATTGGATATCCGGATAAATCATCGGATTAAAACCCCTCAAATGTCTGGAAGAATCCGGGTAACTCAAAGCGGTAGTAATCGTATTCGCCGCCTCATCCATATCGCGCTTAAGCTGTTTTGGCAATGGCTGCCATTGCCCCGGCGTCGGTTCCAACCGTATATCGCCATTCGTTGCGACCCGGTTGCCGTGCATGATAATACTAACGCCACTCTGATGACCTTCCGGATAAATGTCATCGAAAGCCATGACGTTCACACCCCTGTTCTCAAAATACCCCAATGAGGTATTCAACTTAAAATTCTGCGCCTGCAGAGCAAATAACCCTGACAGTCCTAACAACCAAATAGTTAAAAATTTATTTCTCATATAATTATATAATTTTCAATTTTATTCGTGAAAATTTTTTCCGTTCCGAAAAAGAAGAACGTACATTCGTTATTAATAATTCATGGTAAAAAAATCATTTAACCCCCTGAATATCCTTTAGGAAAAGCGTATGCGGGTCTGCATAAACGACCTTCAATTGATTTTGAAAAGCCTCCCTTCGCTGTTCCGCCATCGGGTTCGGAGCTAAGGAACCCCGTCTGGGAGCATGTCTCCATGTCAGAAAATGGGAAACTTTATACTTTTTCAAGACATCCACGATATCCTGACTCAAATCACTACATTCACTCAACGCAAATAATTTACCTTTTTCAGAAGCGAGCTTAGACCCAAAATTCAAAGCCTTATCCAATAGCACAAGGAACTCCGGCCCTTGCCCATACCAGTCGATGGATAACATATCCACATATTCATCGCCCGGATAGCCACGCAAAAAATCCTCCAATGAGTACACTTTATCCGTGTTGTAAGCCCACAAGATATTTGTTAATCCTTTATTTTTTATATATTTAGCTGTATATCTCCATAGCTCGGCATATTCTTCATCCGTACAGCGGTCGCGTCCCCACCAAAAAAACGAACCCGAATGTTCGTGCCAGGGCCGAAAAATGAAAGGTATCAATTGGCCGTTATCATCTGTCCATGTCTTGAAATAGTTGGCCAAGATATCTAACCATCGGTTAAACATGGCATGATTGACGCCGCCCGGAAGTAACGATTTGACGGCGTTCAGCGAATCGGCTTTAAGCTCAAAAAAAGGAATCGCTTCCGGCTCTTGCCGAAACTTTCTGATATCCCAGGCCGAACCTGGCCCGTTGGGTGTTTTAACTCGGTGCGTCCATTGCGAAGTTATCGGATTAATGGCATGCCAACTGACCGTTATGACGCCTTTTTGCCGGTGAAAAAATTTCACTTGTTCTGTTATCTGGACAAAGGAGACCGAGTCGAGGCTTCGTTCCTTACCTGTTTCTATTTCGCCCAGCTCAAATCCGGCTACGCCCGGATAATCGCCCACCGCCTCTTTGGTGTCCGAGCGTCCCGGTTCATACCACCAGGTAAACCCGCACATCAAATCATCCTGATGTCCATACATCACCCCCTTATCCTGCAGCTTCATCAAACGTTGAAACAAAACCTGAGAAGGAACTTTTTTATCTCCTGAACATGCAAAACTACCTGCAACAATGACAACTAAAATAGCTATAAAACAAAAAAATCTTTTCTTCTTCATTTGTTAAATTCTTCAAATTTGTTTAAAAGTTGCGACAAAGGTAGAAATTATTTTTCAATAAAAAAAACTTCGCACGGACGACACTTTTCGTGAAAGTGTCGTCCGTGTGAAGCTTTGCTGTAGGAGAAAATTAATTGAACCATCAATAGCAGCGGCTGAAGCATCTTTTAATACCTCCCTCTAAATCACTTGTGGTATACTAAAGATTCAACGTCAATAGCGTTTCTCCTTCGGCGTTCAAGACTGTTAACGTCATTAGTTTGCCCTGTTTCTTTAGTATAGAAACGGTAGCGCCACGTTCATTGTTGCCGCCTCCTACCACAATCGGGAAATTGTTACTGTCCGCACCTTTGGCAAGATGGTTGAACCGGTGGGTATGTGCATTGAGACAAATATCAAAAGGCGCCTTGACAAGGATTCCGCCCCACTCATCACGACATGGGACATACGCTCTGGTACCCATCCCGTATACAGGGATATGATGAATCAAGACACGCTTGGAAGCCGACTTAAAGGCTTTCGAGGTTATCTCCCTTTTTAGAAACGCTACCTGGTCTTTCCGAAAACTGGTAAAATCATTCATCCCATAGTAGACCCAAGTAGTATCGGGTTTGTCCTCGCCGCAGTCAAGGGCCACAAATCGGGTATCGCCGATACTGATAGCCCCATACGAGTGGTCGCCTCCAAACTTGCCTAAAAGATTCCACAGAAAAGGCGAATAGGCGCCACGGGTCTCGTGATTACCGCGCAGAAAAACTGAAGGTACCCGGTCGCCGCCTATTCCGCTGACTAAATGCGAAATAGTGCGAATGGCGGCGCTCTCGCTTTGCACATCGGCTATACAATCCCCGTTAAAAAAAACTAAGTCGTAAGGGATATCTTTGACCTGCTGGTATAACTTGTCGAAAAGAGGCAAGATGTCATGTAAGTCATTGAAAATAATCGCCGTAAAATCGGTCTTTCTGTCGTCTAACGTAGTAAAACTGCTGACAGGGCCGACGGCTGTTGCGCCAAACTCCTTTCGGTAAGCCTGATAGAGCGTTATCTCACGCGAATAAACCCTGTAATAATAACGCGTTCCGGGTTTCAGACCTGTTAAACGGATACGGTTCAAGGTGTTGTTAGCTACCATAATACCTTCTTCCCATCGGTAAACAGGCTGCATGTTGAGGCTGTCGAGGCCATATTCTACCCAGCTTAGGCAAGGTACATTCGTATGCCAAATAATTGTCATGCCGTCGGTAGCCGGGTTTTGAAGATAGGCTGTCGAGCGGAAAATATTTTCTTTGGGCTTACTCAGCCTGATATCAGCAAAAAGGGGCAAATGGTCGGACGCCACTGGCTCATTCATCACGCGGTTTTGCAAAACGGTATAGGTACGTCCAGATAGGTTGAACCCTAAAATGTAATCAATGGTATGGGTTGGTTTTTGAGAAGGGATAGTAAAACGTGCAGTATCCGAAAATATCGTCCAATTCTGCCTGAAGGCATCCATGACAGGCGTTTTGGGCGTTGCATTGATATCGCCAGCCAGAATGACCGGCTTGTCATACACCTTGACGGCCTCATCGATGACGCTTACCGAGGCGAGCCGGTCGTCCGCGTTCAACGAAAAATGGGTGCAGCCTATCACATAGTCTTTAAATTCAACCAATAACAACGAGCGGGCTTCTTCTCTTCCTGGAAGCGGAATACGCTTCCAGGAAAGCGGCTTTTCTTTCGACAGGATGCCGAC
Source organism: uncultured Tannerella sp. (assembly GCA_964442765.1). Lineage (GTDB taxonomy): Bacteria > Bacteroidota > Bacteroidia > Bacteroidales > Tannerellaceae > Tannerella. The sequence continues at coordinate 15,132 of CAYUAK010000016.1, forward strand.
ACCATACTGGCCACCTGCATACGGAATAGATGCGCCAAACACCTGATACATGGCAGTATAACTTGCTAAGCGCGCAAGTACATCGACCTGGTTACTGCGCGTATTTACACTGTCTAACTCCTGCAAAGCGACCACATCGGGCGCAGCTTTCAAAAGAACATCGGCTATGCGCTGATAATCAAGTACATTATCCATCCCTAAGCCATGATGAATGTTATAACTCATCACACGTACCGTGTTTTCCGCTTGCGGAAAAGTTTGTGCGTATCCGGCAATAAACAGTACTGAAAACCAAAGAGGTAAGAAATATTTTTTCATAAAATGGCGTATAAAAAATAGAATAATGAGATAAAACGATTGCAAAAATATAAAAAATTTCGATAGGAACAGTCAATTTGCCCGGTAATTGTGTAAATGAACACTTGTACAGGCTCAGCGGCGCTTATAGATATTCCGCCACTTGTTTGGGTAATTGAAATATTTTCGAATAATCGCAAAAAAAATAAACACTTTAAGTCTTTTTTATTACTTTTGCGGGAAAATTGATGAGTTATGGAAGATAAAATGGTTGAATTAACCCGATTTACTCTTGTATCGGAAGCAGAAATTTTAGCTAACCTGCTTAAATCGGAAGGCGTTGATTGCTATGTCCGCGACTGCTTTATCAATCAGATTTACAGCGGCATTGATTTGGGTGGCGTTAGGGTCGAGTTGTTAGAGAAGGACTTGATGCGTGCTAAAGAAGTTATGCAGGCGTTTGGGTATTTGGGAAAAGAAGGAAAAATTGAGGACGCTGAGAAAATCGAGGAAGAGGATGAGGAGGAGGCAGAGAAGATTTTTGTCGAATATGAGCAAAATAAAGCAAGACTATCGCGGACGATGACTATCATTACACTCATCGTCTTGTTTTTACTTGGAAGTCTTATTTTACTGAACAGGTTTTACAACGGATGAACCCACGCTAAAAAGAGTTTTTTTTAACGCAAAGAATTTGTAAATTCTAAAAAAATGAAAAGAAAATGAATTATCAGAACATCCGCGAAGAGGAGCTGAAAAATAAGGTAGAGAAGGATTTTTTTGGTAAGTTTGACTGTACGGAAATAATCAAGGATATTGATTTTGCTGTCAGGCTGCCCACCCATGCCCTTCCAAATGAGGGGAATTATTTGTTGTGGGCTGAGGCCAAACAAAAGCCTTCCGATATTGTTGTAATGTTCACACAGTTGGTGCTGACTATTGGTAAAAGTCGTATCTTCGATAAGAAACTGCCTCCGCCGTTTCTCGGTTGTTTTGACAGTGAAAAAATTGCTTTCTTGCCTTACGCCGATATTCAGGATATTTTCTATCAAAACGATTTCAATTGGAAAGTAGCGCCATCGGACCATGAAACGAAAGAATTTAAAAAGGTGTATGAACAAATAACGAAAATCATCAACGAAAGTATACCTTGGGAAATGGTTGTTTTCGATTTTGAAAAGGACAGGAAAGAGCTGAAACATTTTATTCGCAAAAATTTTGCTGACAGAGCAGCAAGCTCCCAAGCTGTGAAAATACGTATCGACAAAAATAATTTTATCACAATTTTCAATAAGTGGTTAGAAACTGTGCAGCCTACTATTGCCGTCAAATGGGACAAGGCAAAGGCGCGAGGTATTCTTGGCGGCGATTTTTATCTTGCCGACTTGCTTTCGGCTGATAACAAAACCCTGAAAGAGAAACTGTTTGTTCTTTTACACGGCAATTATTACGAGTTCGACCGCATCATTGATGAAGATGATATTTACAGTTCAAAACGCGCCGAGTTTGCCGACAACCAGAAAGCGCATACCCGGTTTTGGGCAAAATACGAGCGCCCGCCGCTACAGGAATATTGGGACTATATCATTGAACAGCGTGATCTGTTAGCGCCACAGGATGTACGCGAGCGCAAAGGTTCATTTTTCACGCCACGAATATGGGTGGAGTTATCGCAAAAATATATTGCCGAAACATTGGGCGAAGACTGGCAAGAAGAATACGTCGTGTGGGATAACGCCGCAGGAACAGGCAATCTTTTGGCAGGGCTTACTAACAAGTACAATATCTGGGCATCGACATTAGACAAAGCCGACGTGGACGTAATGAAAGAGCGTATTCGAAACGGCGCAAACCTGTTAGAAAGCCATCTGTTCCAATTCGATTTCCTGAATGACGATTTCTCAAAACTGCCAAAAGGGCTACAAGATATAGTAAACGATCCGAACCGACGTAAGCGGTTGATTATTTATATCAATCCGCCATACGCAGAGGCAGCCAGTAAAGAAAATGTGCTTGGTACGGGCAAGAATAAAACCGATGTGGCTGTAACAACAAAAGTGTACAACCAATATGTAAGTGAAATAGGAATAGCTGGCAGGGAACTTTTTGTGCAGTTTTTAGCACGAATAAATCGCGAAATATCCGGCGCTATGCTTGCACATTTTTCAAAGTTGAAAATTGTGCAAGGGCCAAATTTTATGAAATTTCGCCACTTTTTTAAAGCCGAATTTCAAAAAGGATTTGCTGTTCCTGCAAATACTTTTGACAACGTTAAGGGCGATTTCCCTATTGCGTTTATGATATGGCAATTAACCGATAAAAAAAAGTTTTCAGACATACGACTTGATTTGTATGAAAAAAACAGTCATTTTACAGGACAAAAAACATTCTTTGTATATGATGAACATTCATTCATTACCGATTGGTTCCGAAAATACCATACAAGGATGGAAAGCCCAAATAACATCGGTTCTATCGGCTTGTATGGTAGTGATTTTCAGCATAACGACTACATACGAATAACAAGTCCAGAAGAACATCCGAACAGATGGACCTTTATCACAGTTTATAATTTAATCGAAACCTCTATTTACTATGCTGTCCGTAAAGTCATTCCGGCCACTTGGCTCAACGACCGCGACCAGTTTTTATATCCTGACAACGGATGGGCGCTCGACGAAGAATTTCAAAACGATTGCCTTGCCTACACGCTGTTCAATAATAATGTCCAATCAAAATATGGTGCTAATCATTGGATACCTTTTAGCGAAAACGAAGTAAACGCGCGGGAGAAATTTGACAGCCATTTTATGTTAAGTTTTATCAATGGAAAATTAATCAAAAATGGTTATTCGGATTTGTTTGCACAAGAAGATGATTTATTCAAAAAGCGGGAATTTAGCGATGAAGCTAAAGCCGTTTTCAATGCCGGACGCCATGTATGGAGTTATTATCATACACAACAAAACTGTAACGTGAACGCAAGTTTGTACGACATTCGCGAACATTTTCAGAGACGCAATTTAAAGGAAAAAATGAACAGTAAAAGCGATAACCAAACTTATAATGCCCTTATCGGCGACTTGCGCGTATCATTGAAATCATTAGCAAAGAAGTTAGAACCGAAAGTGTATACCTACGGTTTTTTAAGATAACGCGGATTGGGACATCCCCCTACCCCCTTCAAAGGTAATGTCACTAAAATAAGAATTTTATTTATATTTTTGATATTTCCCTTGTTTTGTTTTTCGCGGATAGTGTCTTCTTTTTCCATTTCGATGCGGAATCAGTTGATAGCTTATCTTTTCCATTAGCATATCCAAGCCTTCCCGGCGACCATTTATAAAAAACGCGCCCTCTCTTATCCAGAAGAATAGGACGACTAAACGGAGGGAATTTTTGAAAGATATTATCTTGGGGGGGAAAGCCGACTGCGTCGGCTGATTCTGCTATTTTTTTTCGCACCATATTATAGGCGGTCAATGTAATTAGCAACTCTTTGGTCATCATCTCCCTGCTTTTGCTTCGAAGAACATTGATATCCATAAGTGTTTTTGTTTCCCTTATGGAAATTTCAATATCCCAACGCATGGCATATTTGACAATGATTTCTGTATCCCTGATGTTTTTATCTAAAAGAGTGGTATATAAAACAGCCTCTTCTTCTCCGTTTTTTGTCGGATAAGTATACGTAATACGACGCATTAATATACTTTTGGGCAGATTCTTCCATTCCTCCGTGCTAACATAATCGGGACGGCTTGTTTTAGATATTTCAACAATTTGGTCATTTGCGTTGATTTGACGAACTACTTTATAGTTTCTCTCACGCTTACCCGGAACTATGATATGACATTTTTGTGCAAGCACAAGGCAAAAATGATAATAGGTGTTGTACAAATCGTCTGCAAGCAACAAACTGTTCTCTTCCATGTTTCGTATCATGGGGATTACTAAAAACAATTCGGAGACATCGCGGGAACCTAATGCAAATTGGCTAACCTGACCTGTACCCTGTCTAATCAAAACTTGAAGTAATGCCTGTGGATATGAGTCTTCCTGATTTTTTACGACATACTCACTTTTTATATCCTCTGTGTCTTGCAATTGGAAATAAGTCCCGTCACCGATATAAGTCAACATTCCGTGCCAGCGCTCTTTATCAAGGTCTCCAAAATCGGCGCTGTATTTAAAAACATCTTCAAAAATACTTACATCCAAGTTCTTTCGAGCAGTCGAATAACCGGCAGTGCTATCAGATAACGGATTCCGGTAGCTCTTGGGCAGTTGGGATTTGTATTTTTTGGGGCGGCCGACCTTCACGGGAAGTTGACTGTCCTTTATTTTCTCTGCGTTGAGCTGATCTGCTTCCTCCTGAAAGATGAGATGACTGTTAGATTCAAATACTGTCTTGAATAAATTCAAACCGGACTGCAAACTCTTATCTTCCTGAATGGCAGTCAATAACATTGTTAAAATAACATTGGTAGGCGTGAATACGCAGTTCCTGCTTTTGGGCTTTAATAAGCTCGCTTTTTCTTCAATCATGCCTGAGGGAAGATATTCTGCAAAGGCATGAGATAAATCTGATGCTAACATTTCCTTGAAACGTAAACTTAATTGAAGGGATTCATTGGCTTCCATACTTGTTTTTTTGCCCGCAAAGATACTACATATAAATAACATAAACAAATTATTTCCTTATTTTAGTGACATTAC
>CAYUAK010000017.1:0-21260 GCA_964442765.1 uncultured Tannerella sp.
AGGCCACTCCGGTAAAACAAAAAGTTTTACCACAAAGTGCACAAAGAGATTTCACAAAGTGCACAAAGTATTGTAATACAGACTCTTTTCTTTGTGTCCTTTGTGTTAGCCTTGTGTTCTTTGTGGTTAAAAATACTTTTCAGAGTGGACTCATTTATAAAGTGATTGATAATTTTGCGCCAACCTGAAGCGGCTTACCTTTCTGCATAAAAGCGTTGCCGAAGGATTCAAAGTAGAAAGCTGAATAGGCGGTATCAGTCAGGTTACGCCCCCAAACACTCAGAGAAATAATCCCTTTCCGAATTCCTGCTTGCGCGTTGATAGTGGCATAAAATGGCTGCGACAAGTTGTTGGTTTCATTCCAGAAAATCTTACCGGCGGCATTGCATTGTGCATCCAGGAAGAACCGGTCAATCAGCTTGCATTTACGAAGCGCTTTATTGTATTGTATGCCAAGGCTTAAAGTGTTACGAGGGACATAAGGGATAAAATTCCCTTTGAAGTCAAATCTTTCTGTTACAATCCCTTTGAAATCATATCTTTCATAGTTATAGTTCAGAAAGGTAGCGCGTGAAAAACCGTAGTTCAGGTCGGCGGTCAGTTCGTTGGATAATCGGGTGCGAAGCGACAATTCGACGCCCATGCTTTCCGCTTTACCTGCATTACTCAGGTAGCGACCGCTTCCGCTTTCGACGAACTTTGTAATTTGTAAGTCGCTAACATCCATATAAAAGAGCGTAAGCTCAATGGAAAAACGGTTTTTTATCAAGTCACTTCTAACGCCAAGTTCATAATTCCAGCTTTTTTCAGGCTTGTAGGATATAACATCCCTGACAGCCCTTGGCGGAGCTATTTCGAGGTCAGCGAACATGTCGCGAAACGCATTCATCACATCATACTGCATACGGCTCTGCATCATATCAGCCGACATTTGCACGTTATAACCGCCGGCTTTATATCCTTTGGCTACGGATATATAGGTAAAAGTGCGAGGTGAACATTCATATTTTATAGCCAATTTCGGTAAAACCTGCAGCGAGCTTTGCGATAGTTTTTCGTTGATAACCGAAGCCGGATATCGGTCACTTATATCCATAGGTTTGGGTATCATGGGTGGCATAGTCATGCTTAAATTCATCTTCGCTTCGGACTTGTAAGAAAAATCCTGCTTTTCATAATCGAAACGAATGCCAAACGTAATGGATAACCCTTCTGTCAAGAGGTTATTATGCGTAGATTGATGATAGAAAGCCCCGCCGTAAGACGGCGTTTTGAAAGCGCCGGGAATGTAGATAGATTCATTAGTAATAGTAAGCGTCGGCATACGGGGATACATTTCTTTCAGGTTATTAAACATAGGTTGAAGAACTGTGGCGATGCCGTCTTTGCGAAACTCTATCGGCCCCTTTGTAAATAATCTATCATAAAAGCCAAACAAGCCATACGACCACTGATAGTTGTTCTCGGTTCGACTTTTGACTGTTAATTCTTCGGTGAATGCGTGTTGTTTTTGTAATTGATTCAAAATAAACATTGATTTAACCGAGAAATCTTGATCCATACGCATATCGTCATCTAAAAATTGGTATCCGGTTACGGATGTCAGCAATACCGATTCATTTTTGAATGTCAGCGACAAGTTTTGTGCCATGAGTGAGCGTTTGTAGGATGATTCGTCATTGATGTTCACCTGCTCCACTTCTCGGGTTGTTTCATTGTATAACCCGTATGGGAAAGCGCCCTGGTCAGTATTTTCGCAGGATACCTTGTAAGCAGCAGAAAGTGTTGGCGATAATATCCAATGGAATTTCAAGTTTCCGCCGAAGGATTTAGAGGCATCTATTTTTTTATTGTCGTAGGCGTTGGTAAAGAAGCCGTCATGCTGGTCAAAATACAAACCGGCCGATACCCCTAAATGGTTGCTCAGCTTGGAATAACCGGAGCATTTAAGCGCCAACTGTCCATAGCTACCATACGAAAGGGAAGATTTTATGCCCTGAAAATCAAAAGGCGACAGTGTATAAACGTTTATGATGCCGCTCATGGCATTGCGTCCGTAGAGTGTTCCTTGTGGCCCGCGCAACACTTCGATACGTTGCAAGTCCATCAGTTCAAAGTCGAAAGAACTTTTATCTAAAAAAGGCGCATTGTCTACATACAGCCCGATGGTCTGTCCGCTGCTCCTTGCTCCTATACCCCGAATATAAATGGCAGAAGTCAGCTTAGCGCCGTAATCGGGCATGTACAGGTTTGGGACGAAAGCGCTGATATTTTTAAGCGAGGTAACCTGCTGGTTGGCTATCTGTTGTGGCGTAAGAATAGAAACCGAGCCGGGTAGCTTTTGCAATGAATTTGTCTCCTTCGTTGAAGAGACAACCACTATTTCATCGATACTAAATGAGCGCACTGTGTCCTGAAGGGTATTTATCGCAGGAAAAGCGGCGAGCTTATAAGCGAATAAAAACAGGCAGACAAGTGACAAAAAAACGTTCTTAAGACTCCCCCTTTGAAGCTCTGTTTGCCGACAGGCACGGGGTCCGGGGTTACTCCCCCTTTGAAGGGGGCAGGGGGATGTGGGGGATGTAAAGAGTGACAAATTCATAATCGTTCTTGGAGAAAAGATTTTAGTTCTTGAATAGATTGTGCGACAGGAAACGCTGGATACTCAGCCGCTACATTATCCGGAGGGCAAAATAGTAAACCAACATCGGCCGCTCTCAGCATGGAGATGTCGTTATACGAATCGCCAAAAGCCAATGTTTGATAATTAAGACTTCGGAAGGCTTCAATGGTCTGGCGTTTAGCATCCGGTTGGCGCAGGATATAGTTGGTAATACGACCTGTAACGTCGGTTTCTAACGAATGACATAGCAGCAAAGGATTTTCCAACTGGTCCATCAGCGGCTGCGCAAATTCGATAAAAGTGTCGGAGACGATAACAAAGCGGGTTACTTGACGCAGCCATTGCACCAATTCCAAAGCGCCGCTTAGCGGCGTCAGCGTAGCAATGACTTGTTGAATATCCTGTAATTTGAGATTGTTTTCATCGAGGACTTGCAGACGGTATCGCATCAACTCATCGTAATCCTTTATATCTCGCGTAGTAAACCTAAGCTTCTCTATTCCAGTTTTTTTAGCCACATTGACCCATATTTCGGGGACAAACACCCCTTCCAAGTCGGCACAAACGATCCACATTCCTTTTTCTATTATTTGCTTTACGGACTGCAAAGATACAATCTGTTTTAAAACAAAACAAATAAACCATCCTTTCTTTGAAGATGGCAAGCGGATTTTTAAAATCGCACAAGCAGTATTAAAAATTCATTGTGAGGAGTTCTTCTATTAGCTCGCGGGTATTGGAGAGGGTAGGGACTTTATGCTGGCCGCCTAATTTGTTGTGTTTTTTCATCCAGTCGTAAAATAAATTTCGGCGCGACAGGATGATTTCCGGTTTTTCAAGCGTTATATCTTTGTATCTTTTTGCTTCGTAATCGGAGTTTAACTGCTGTAAGGCATTATCTAAACAGTCGGCGAAATACTCAAGCGATGCGGGCTGTTTGTCAAATTCAATCAGCCATTGGTGTCGCCCGTTCCCTTTATCCGGCAGGAACAAGGGCGCTGCGGTATAAGCTATAACCGTAGCATTCGTATTTTCACAGGCTATCAGGATGCCACGTTCCGCATTTTCTGCCATCAGTTCCTCGCCGAAAGCATTGATAAAAAATTTTGTCCTGCCCGTTATGATGAATTTATGAGGGAAAAGGGACGTAAAACGAACCGTATCACCGATACGATACCGCCAAAGACCGCCCGATGTGGATATAACCATTGCATAATTGACGCCCGTTACCACTTCTTCGAGCGGTATGGCTAAAGAAGCATTGTCTAAAGGAACGAACTCGTAATAGATATCGTAATCAAGCATCAACAACAGGCTTTTACTTGTTAAGTCGTCCTGAATGCCAAAAAAACCTTCGGAGGCATTATAGGTCTCCATGTAATGCATGTTAGCAGAGGGAATCAGCTTTTCATAGTGGACACGGTAAGGCTCAAAACCGACGCCCCCGTGGAAAAACACTTCAAGGTTAGGCCATACTTCCGTAAGCGTCTCTTTACCGGCTTTTTGAATTACACTTTTTATCAGTACGAGCATCCATGACGGAATACCGGAGAGACTTACCACATCTTTCTGCCACGTTGATTCGACAATCGCTTTCATTTTAGCTTCCCACTCGCCCATCAGAATGATTTCTTTACGGGGCACGCGCACCAGGTTCACTATCGGATGAAGGTTTTGAATCAGAACTGCCGAGAGGTCGCCGTTTAATGTTTTAGCGTTCAGGGCGGAAGGCCGGTGGCTACCACCTAAGATAAGCCCTTTTTTAGAAAAAAACCGGGTTTGCGGGTTGTGGGAAAGGTATAATGCTACCGTATCGAATCCGCCTTTATAGTGACAGTTTTTTAAAATCTCCTGAGTGACGGGAATGAATTTGCTTCTATCGTTGGTGGTACCGCTACTTTTGGCAAACCAGCGCACGCGGGAAGGCCATAAAATATTTTTCTCGCCTGCCACCATCCGCTCAATATAGGGATACAACTCCTCGTAGGAAGAAACAGGTACGCGCTCGGCGAAAGTCTTGTAATGTCGAATATCTTTAAACCCGTACCTGTCACCCCATTCTGTGTTTTTTGCAGAAGCAAGCAAAGAGCGTAGTTGCCGCTGTTGGATGTCAACTGTCTGTTTGCCGAACAGACCGATTTCACGACGGCGGGCTGCAAAAAGCGGCGATACTATTTTCGTCAAAATATCCATGTGATTTCAGAAAAAAACATGCAAAAGTAATAGTTTTCCAATAAATCTCCATAAAATTTTGAGGATATTTTTTTTTCAATTATCTTTGCGCCCTAAAAAAACCATAAAAGAAGAAGATATGAATAAGATTAGGTCAGTTTTAGTACTAGCTTTTATTTTAGCTATAACAACCCCGTGCTTCGGGAGCGAAGCCTCTATTAAGCGGAAAAAGAATAAATGGATAGCGATGGTTGAGCAACAAATTCCTGAACAACAGGCTGTTTATCCCGTCGCTTAGGTATTTTATTACAAGAGTTCGCCGGGTGGCGATTGCTTGAGGTTTTCGATGAATCGACGGATTTCTTTGTCTTTGCCTATGCGTTTAATAGCTTTTTTCGCCGCCAATTGTTGCGATTCCTTTTTCGTACTTCCGACACCAATACCGAGCTGTGTGCCATTGAGCGTGACGCTCGTTTGAAAAACAGGTTTACCTTCTTCGTCTGTAAACGATTCAATCAGGTCGAACTCGATGTTGAGTTTAGCTTTTTGGCTCCATTCCAATAATCGGGATTTAAAATTAACTTCTTGTCCGGCTAATTCGTCTAAGGAGATGTATTTGTTTATGATTTGCTCTTCAAAGAACTGATAGCACCGTTTGTACCCTTTATCTAAGTAGATAGCCCCCATTAGCGCTTCAAAGGCGTTACCAAACAGATATTTATGATGTTCGATAGCATAAGGCATGGAGGATATTCTTTTATCTAAGCCAAGTTCAAGCGCTATGAGGTTCAGACTATCGCGTTGAACGATTTTTGAGCGTGTATTCGTCAGAAACCCTTCTCTTTTGCTTGGGAAATGTTTGTAAACGATGTCGGCGACGATAGCATCTATGATGGCATCGCCTAAAAATTCAAGCCTTTCGTTGTTAAAGTTCTTACCGCAAGGCGATTGATTGATAGAACGGTGGATAAATGCTTGTTCGTACAATAAGAGGTCATTGGGTAAAAAACCGAGCATGTTATATAGAGACAAGTAAGGCTCTTTGTTTTTTTTCGACAAGAGTCTTATGCGAATAAGTAAACGCTTTAGATTCACTTGGGGATGAATTTTTTAACGATAATGCTTGCATTGTGTCCACCAAACCCGAAAGTATTTGAAAGGGCGGCATAGACCGTTCTTTTTTGTGCTTTGTTAAAGGTAAAATTCAACCGATAATCAATTTCGGGGTCATCATCCCCCTCTTCATGATTAATGGTAGGCGGAACAATATCATGTACAACGGCAAGGATAGAAGCCATCGCTTCTAAAGCTCCGGCTGCGCCGAGCATGTGACCGGTCATAGATTTGGTTGAGCTGATGTTCAGCTTAAAGGCATGTTCGCCGAATACTTCCTTGATAGCTTTTACCTCCGAGATATCGCCTACCGGTGTGGATGTGCCGTGAACGTTGATGTAATCAATGTCTTCCGGTTTCATTCCTGCATCTTCGAGCGCATTTATCATAACCAACTTAGCGCCAATCCCGTCGGGATGTGAGGCTGTAATATGATAAGCATCGGCCGACATGCCAAACCCGGCTATTTCGGCGTAAATTTTTGCACCCCGTGTGAGTGCATGTTCCAGCTCTTCAAGGATGAGGCAGACGCCCCCTTCGCCCATCACAAACCCGTCGCGGCTGGCGCTGAAAGGACGGGAGGCACTTTCGGGCGCATCATTGCGTGTCGATAGGGCGTTCATCGCATTGAAGCCACCGGTGCCCATGATCGTGATTGCCGCTTCGGCGCCGCCCGTAACAATCACATTGGCTTTCCCCAGACGTATATAGTTGAAAGCATCACCAATAGAATTGGTGGAGGTGGCACATGCCGAGACGACGGCAAAATTGGGACCGCGAAATCCATAGCGCATAGATATTTGACCGGCAGCGATATCGGCTATCAACTTAGGGATAAAAAACGGGTTAAAGCGCGGGCCGCGCTCTTCGTTATAAGTCATGGCTTCTTCCTGAAAGGTGTGGATACCGCCAATCCCCGAAGAAAAAATTACGCCAATCCTGTCTTTGTCTTCCTGCTCCAAATCCAAACCGGCATCTTTTATGGCATCATCGGCGCAGGCAATGGCATACTGGGTATATAAATCACACTTGCGGGCTTCTTTTTTGTCTGAAAAATACAGCATCGGATCAAATCCTTTAAGCTCGCAAGCAAAGCGCGTCTTGAACTTTGTCGTATCAAAGTGAGTAATAGGCCCAGCGCCACTGACGCCATTAATCAACCCCTGCCACGTTTCGGTAACAGTATTGCCTAATGGAGTAACAGCGCCAAGACCCGTTACTACAACTCGTTTTAATTCCATACGAAAAGGATTAAAAAAATTACTTCATATTAGTTTCGACATAAGCAATGGCATCGGCTACTGTAGAAATTTTTTCGGCTTGATCATCCGGAATGGAAAGGTTAAATTCTTTTTCAAACTCCATAATCAGCTCTACAGTGTCCAACGAATCGGCGCCTAAATCATTCGTGAAGCTGGCTTCGCTCGTTACTTCCGATTCTTCAACACTTAACTTGTCAACGATAATCGCTTTAACGCGAGAGGTTACATCAGACATAATTTTAAAAATTTATAAATTAATAATAATAAGTTCCCGTAAATAGCTATATTTGCACGGCAAAGGAACGAATTTTTTTAAATATAGGGCATGTTTCTACACAAAAAACATTGAATTGTGCACATTTTTTTTTGTGTTGCGCAAAAAAATGAACGTCTTTTCAGGTGAGAATATTTAATATACAAATGCAAAATATAGCTATATTTGGTTCAGGTTCAGGGACAAACGCCGAAAACATCATTCGGTATTTCGCGAAAAGCGACACCATTCGCGTCGCTGTCGTTATATCTAACAAAAAGGACGCAGGGATTCACTTACGAGCGAAAAATTTGAACGTTCCCTCGTTCACTTTCTCCTCTTCCGAGTTCCGTGAAGGGGATTTGATAGTAGATAAGCTGGCCGAGTTTCAGGTCGACTTCGTTGTGTTGGCCGGTTTTTTATTGCTTATATCACCGGTCATCATCCGTTCGTTCCAAGGCAGGATTATCAATATCCATCCGGCTTTGCTCCCTAAATTCGGCGGCAAAGGGATGTACGGTTCCTACGTACATGAAGCGGTTGTCGCGGCGAAAGAAACGTCGACCGGTATCACCATTCACTATGTCAATGAGCGTTATGACGATGGCGCTGTCATCTTTCAGGCTACCTGTCCGGTAGCGCCGCACGATACACCCGACAAGGTGGCTGCAAAAGTTCATGCGCTGGAATATCAATATTTTCCGGTAGTTATTGAACGGTTGCTATTGGGACAATCAATAAAAAACCCGTCTTTAACACAGAGACACAGAGGGCACAGAGAGTCGCAGCGTATGATAATAGAGGACAAGTTAAGCGAAAGGTTCTACGAAATTTTTGAACAGGCTACCCGGGATTATCATCTTGAAGATGATATAAATGCTGCTTGTTTAAATCCTTACAAGGAGGAGACGATTTCCTTTGCTTTATACCGGAAAAACCGGATAGATGCGGTGCAGTGGCATTTGGAAGATATTATACGCGCTCCCGATATCAATCCGGTTGAAGCATTGACTATCAAGCGGCGTATAGATAAGTTGAATCAGGAGCGGACCGACCTTGTGGAGTGGATTGACGGCTATTTTCTCAACTTATATAAAGATGTAGAGGTTTTGGCCAATGCAACTATCAATACGGAAAGCCCGGCTTGGGCTGTTGACCGCTTATCTATTCTTGCGCTCAAAATCTACCACATACGATTAGAAACGGAGCGGCTCGATGCGTCGGAGGAGCATTTAGAAAAGTGTAAAGAAAAATTGGCGGTTTTGATGGAGCAAAAAAATGACTTGACGATAGCGCTCGACCAACTGCTGCATGATTATGCCGAGGGGCGCAAATATATGAAGGTATATAAACAAATGAAAATGTATAATGACCCAGCTTTAAACCCGATATTATATAACAAAAAAACCAATGGCTAAAGTACTCATAATCCGGCTATCATCGATGGGCGATGTGGCTATGACCATTCCGGTTGTGTATGCAGTAGCCGAAGCGAATCCGGACGATTCGTTTACGGTATTGACACAGACTAACCTGTTGTCGCTGTTTAAAAACCGGCCTCCTAATTTAGCAATAGTGGGGGTAAACATGCAGCGGTCGGCAAAATCGCTTTACTGTTTTCTCCGGTTTATTTACCGGTTAAAGGGTTTTGAATTTGATTGTGTGATAGACCTGCACAATGTAATCCGTTCCCGTCTGGCGGGGTTTTTTTTAAAAAAGGTTTATATCGTAGACAAGCGTCGCAAGGAACGAAAACGACTGACCCGTCGCCCTCCGAAGGTTATCCTCCCTTTACGTCCGGTAACAGAACGTTATAGGGATGTTTTTCGGCGGGCAGGATTTCATGTGGAAGAAACATTTGTTTCGTTATTTGCGAATCATCCCGTTGACAGAGGCGCGATAGAATCGTCGTTTGGCCCAAAAACAGGCTCTTGGGTTGGGATAGCGCCCTTTGCAAGGCATCAGGGAAAGATATATCCGTTAGAAAAGATGGAGCAGGTAGTCAAGACATTATCCGAACAAGGCACAGTAAAAATCTTTTTATTCGGAAACGCAAAGGAAGAAGCCGAAACGATGAACAGATGGGAAAGCAGTTATCAAAACACGATCAGTGTCCCTAAACAGCGATTACCGTTAAACAAAGAAATTGAACTCCTCAGTGTGATGGATGTGCTTGTAAGTATGGATTCGGCCAATATGCACCTGGCGTCGCTTACCGGAACGAAGGTAATATCTATCTGGGGAGCTACCCATCCGTTTGCCGGCTTTTACGGTTACCGCCAGCGCGAAGATTTAGCTATTCAGGTTGATCTGCCGTGCCGCCCTTGTTCCGTCTACGGCCATAAACCTTGCCACCGACGCGATTGGGCATGTATGAACCGGATAACACCCGAAGAAATCTTAAGAAAAATTAATAGTTTGCAGGTTTCAGCTCCCCCTTTGAAAGAGGCTGGGGGGGGATGTAGTCAATGATTATGAATAAAACAACAATAGTAATTAACCCGCAGCAGATACAATTTGCGGATTTTGTCCAAGCTATTCACCGGCGCTTTGATAAAGAAGGAACCGTTATTTTTAAGAACAGAAACGAAATCCGTGTTTTTGAAGTCAATGGCATTTCTATTAATGTGAAACGGTTTCATACGCCCTATTTGATAAACAGGATTATCTATACGTTTCTCAGTCGGTCAAAAGCCAAGCGTTCCTATCAATTTGCGTTACAGTTAAGGGATATGGGTATCGACACTCCCGAACCGGTCGCTTATATCTGCATCAAACGGGGCGGACTGTTGGATGAGAGTTATTATATCAGTCGTCAGGCTGACTATCCACGCAACATGTATGAGTTTGGCCAGGGCGGGATAATAGGACGCGAACACATCTTGGAAGCCTTTGCTACCTTGACGGCAAGCCTCCATGAGAAAGGGATTTTTCATAAAGATTATTCGCCGGGAAATATCCTTTTCAAAGAAGAAAACGGAGCGGTATCCTTTTGCTTAGTCGATATCAACCGGATGCGCTTCGGCCCTGTTTCTATCCGACAGGGATGTGCAAACTTTGCCCGTCTCTGGGGCCAGCGACCGTTTTTTGAGTTAGTAGTACGGAAATATGCCGAGATACGGCAAGCCGACTCAACATTATGTATCCAACAAGCATTACAGGCGCGTTGCAAGTTCTGGAAAAGATATACCCGTAAACATCCTGTACCCTTTCTTCCATTGGATATATAAACAACGCTGTACTCTCTGTGTTCACTGTGCCTCTGTGCTGAACTCATGGTACACGCGCATAAACTCGCAGGCTATAGCTTCGTCTGAAAAACGTTCTACATATTTTCTCCCCTCTTCCGACATTCGACGCGCAAGGTCGGTGTCGCGTCGTATGAGCGCGATCTTATCAGCCAGTTCTAAATCGTTATCAGGGTCGATGTAAATGGAATGTTTGCCGCCTGCTTCTTCCAGGCAGGAACCTTTTGCGGCTATCACTGGTGTGCCACAAGATAAGGATTCAATAACGGGTATGCCGAACCCTTCAAACCGGGAAGGCAATATAAAAACTTGTGCTAAATGATAAAAAGCCGGTAAATCGTCAAACAGCGCTTGCGGGTAAAAATGAACCCTTTGTGAAAGATGATGCGCTGATATGAAGTGTTCAACCTTTTTTTGATAGGCTGTTCTTTTTCCAACGACCACTAAATGAATATCTTCAGGGAGATGCACTAATGCTTTCACAGGCAATAAAAGATTTTTCCGCTCTTCAACCGTGCCTACATAGAGGAAAAAAACGGCAGGAAGCGCATATTTTCTTACCACCTCTTCTTGCTGGGCCGACGATACAGGCTGTTTGAAATTGGGATGACAACCCTGATAGACGACGGCGATTTTTTCTTCCGGAATATGAAAATAGGAGATAATATCACGCTTTGTACATTCGCTGATGGCAATAATTTGATCGGCAACCCGGCAGGCGTATCGAAATTTGATACGATAAATCAACCTGTCAATAGGTGCATAATAACTCGGATAACGGAGAAAAATCAAATCGTGAATAGTTACAACCGACCGAATACCTGTTTGGTTGATGCCCACAGGAAGCTCATTACTGAGACCGTGGAATACAGTTATTTGTTCCTTTTTCAACTGTTTTTTGATTGTTATGGTTCGCCAAAGTGAAGCAAATAGCTTCCACAGCGAGCCGGCGAATCTGCAATGAACGTTTTTTCGGGTGAGCAGATTTTGCAATCTTGTGTTTGCAGTTTTTTTCGGAGCAAAAAGGTAATAGTCATTCCCCTCGTAAAATCTTGATATGATATCGATAACAAATCGGCTGTAATTGCCTAACCCTGTATTGTTTTGAAATGCCCGTTTGGCGTCGAATCCTATTTTCATCCTATTTCTTTTTTTGAGTAGTTATTTTCAACACAGAGTACCACAGAGAATCACAGAGCCTATTCATTGATGATTGCTTAGAGTGACAGGATGTATTGTTCCAATGCTTCAATTTCTTTTTCTGTCAGGTTGGAGGTAACGCCATGCTTGTCGTTTTTGTTGAAGATGGTCAAGACCTCCTTAATTGTTAAGGCGCTGCCGTTGTAGAGATAGGGAGCGGTTCGCCAAACTTCCTTTAGTGTAGGTGTGTCAAATGGGACACCTTTGTATTCATCAACGCCGGTTCCGACGTCATATTTCTTTCCGTCAGTAAGATAATTGCCGTTATGACACAGATGACATTTTGCTTGCTTGAATAGCTTTTCACCCTGTTTTGCCTGACGGCTCAGTTTGCCGTTCTGCAGATAGGGGCTGGGTACGGGGCGCAATGATCTCAGGTATTCGTCGATACAGGCGGCTTCATGTTCCGGTCTTTCGGTAAACTGAATCAGTCGGATACCGGCACGGACGGCTATTTCGGCGTTCTCGCGGATACCGGTAATCATGCACGGTGGCGTGACATGGGCAAACAACATGCTTTTTGTATTTTTGGGATTACCGATGCCGTCGTTAATCAAATCCCAGTTCAGTCCGTCAGCCCGTGCATCTGGATGGCAGGAAATACAACTTTGCCACGTCTGAAAACAGAGGCTTGCGTCGGCAAAAGCCATTTCGCCTCGTCGCTTCATGTCGGGTTCGGGCGATTCGCCTAATATAATAAAACGTTTGTAAGCAGGCGAATGGACGTCAAAAACAGTTAGACCATCGGAATAATAGTCGCTCACAAACAGTTTGTTCGCCTGCATAGTTACGTATCTTGCGCCTTTACCGAGCATGGGAATTCGCATTTTGTCTTCGCTAAGAAATGTCAGGTTGATGGCAAGTCCGGCTGGGTCTGGTTGTTGCCTTATCTTCTCCAAGACTGAAGGAAGTGACACGGCTATCAGTTCATGTGTCCCCGAAGTGGTAACAAACAACTTGTCGCCATCGGACGATAGCGTCAAACCGCAGGGATTGGCAGCGCCTAAATAAACGTCGTCTAAAAGCAGTGTTGTATAATATTTTTTTGAAGTTATATCAATCAGCGAAACGGCATTTGTATTCATCCATCCGCGTTCAATCTGGGTAGTTGGCAGGAAATAACGCGACAAAAGATGTGTAACGAAAAGCAAATCGCCATTTTTAGAGAAACAGACGTCTTCGAC
The DNA here is from genome assembly GCA_964442765.1 of uncultured Tannerella sp. Classification (GTDB taxonomy): domain Bacteria; phylum Bacteroidota; class Bacteroidia; order Bacteroidales; family Tannerellaceae; genus Tannerella. Next base: position 13,056 of record CAYUAK010000017.1, read on the forward strand.
CGACTGTGTACCATCGCTTAACGGAATATGTTCCACAATGCTTAACTGCTCTGTATCCACTAAGGTAATACGGGCGCTCACCGGCTTGTCAAGCGCCGATTGAAAGGGGAGATAATTTCCTACTGCCAACCATTTTTCGTCGGGTGACAGCGCCAGCGATTTAGGCTCTCGGATCATCTGTAAGCGTTGGATCTCTTTACGTTTTGTTAAGTCGATAATGGAGAGATCGTTCGAAAATCGGTTAGCGACAAAAGCCAACGAGCCTTGTTTGTTGACGCGAACAGATGATGGATATTTACCGGCATTTATCGAAGTTACTGTCTTCCCATTGACCGGCGACAGGATGTGCAATTTACCGTTAGCCGAATATTCGGAAACATACAGTTGTAAAGTGTTCCCCACAGCGGAAAAACAAATATCTGAAGGCGGGAACCCAAGCGGGAAGACGCCGGTTACCTTTTCCGTTACAGGGTCAACTTTGGCAAACGATTGTACGGTCGACAGCAGCACATAAATCTCTTTCGTCACCGGATGAACAGCCATGCGGGTAGGCGAAAGATATGTCTGTTGCCCGCTTATTCCGGCTACCGGCAACATCATCATAAGAAGTGCAAACGTTACAATCCTCATAACCGATTGTCGTACACGCCCTTTATTTAAAAACAAACTAAAATTCATATTCTACACACATTGAATCCCTAACGGGATTATAAAACTTCATTCTTTAAATCATTCTGTTCTCTGATTAATTTTTATTTGATTGTTCAAAGGGGGATTTACTCCAACACCGGATAAACGATTTCGCCCCGTCTTTGTTCTTCGATTTTTTCGTAGGTACCATAAAAATCGGAGTTACAGTCGAGCCAAAGCGCTATCCTGTGTTTCTCTTCGTCAGTCAGCGCTACGTTTTGATGTCCCTTATCTAATTTTTGATAGAGCTTGGAAGCCAAAGCGCCAAACTGTCCCGGATAGGTTTTAGATTCTACAAACGAGCCACCCCCGTCATAGTAGAAGGCGTAGGGTTTCAGGTTTCGGTAGGAGGGCAGCCATTCTTTGTCGTCAATTTTTCCCGACAGAACGGGGTTTTTGCCGCCTTCGCCATGGCATGAAAGGCAGTTTCTGTCTAACACAGGTTGTACAAGCCTCACAAAACTGAAGGGGTTAGCGCCTTCAACTTCCGGTTTGATTGCTGAGGGCTGTCTTTTCATTGCCAGCGTAGTATGCTGAACGGGCGGGGCAGTGTGTCGGTTTTCGTGGCAGCCGATGCAACTCAATTTTTCCTTTGGGGCGGTATAGACGCCCGAACGCATTGATTGTATAGCTCTCCCCTTTTCGTCTAACGCCTGAAAAAACACAAGTATATACGGGCGTAGGAAGAAGTTGACGCTTCCGTCTTCTTCCACTGGGACAGTCCCTAATACCACGCGGGCGTTCTTTTCCGTACCGTAGCCAATAGCCGGGTTGTTACGTCCCGGATTGCTTTTGGGCAAGACCTGAATGATACGCAGGTCTTTAATCTTTACATTTTCGGGCCAGTCGTGACGACTTTCGTAGATGTTCATGATAGAGACGATGGCCGGTTCGTGCGTAGCTTCTTCTCTTGTGGCTTCGGCTACCTGTTCCGGGCGGTCTAAGTTCAAGCGTTTTTGGTTCAAATCCACGAGATAGGGTTGAACGATATCGGGAGTGATAGGCGGGGTAGGGCGCGCTTTCAGTGGGATAGGGCTAAGACAGGCTATCGTTGGGTCGCGGTACAGCAGTTCGATGTTTCCGAAAGCATCGAGCAAGTAAATTCCGTAGTTTTCAACGGTTTTACGGCTGTCGCTACCTGACGGTGGCCGGTCATACTCTTTCGGTTCCGGGTATCCGAACACACAGAGGAAATAATCCTCGCTCAGCGGCCAGGCAGTAGCGTAAGACGCCTCACGGCAGTAGTAGCCATATTCTGTTTCGGGGAATCGCTCGTCGGGCGTTATCAGTCTGACCGGCGCCATGGCGTCATCATCATCTACTAAAGGGTTGACCATCACAAGCGACCCGTAGGTTTGACCGTGATGGGCGGCAGCGGTAGCTACTAACTTTTGTGAGCCCGGAATAGCGCGAATATCCATCTCCATGCAGGGACGGTCTTGCCAGTCTTTGGGATAGTTGCCGTGAAGGGCAAGCGCATTCCGACCGTCGGGTGTCGTCGTCCACGGATGATGGGCCTGATAGAAACCCCTGTCCACATAATCCCAACGGGTATAAACGATACTGCCATCGTGCATCACACTGGGTTGCCATTCGCATGTCTCGTGATGGCTCAGGCGCTCCATGGTCGAGCCGTCCGAGTTCATACGATGCAAGGTATAGGTAAACCAGGGCGCTCCGCCGTTGGCAGTCATGTGGCAACGTCCAAACCCTCCCCGTCGGTCGGAGATGAAAGCCACCTTGCCGTTGGGTAGCCAGCAGGGGTCGAAATCGTTAAAGACGCCGGATGTGAGTTGTTTCAGGTTGGAGCCATCTACGTCCACGCTATAAATATGCCACGCATTTTTATCGGTGAACGAGCATAACAGTCCGCTGTAATTGTAATACCCATTGATGTCTTCCGGAGCGCTAACCGTTGGTCGGTATCCTTCGGCTTCGGTGTAGGCAAAAAGGATTTTCTTACCGTCAAACGACACGTCGGGCGACAGATAGGCACCATCGGGCAATTGTCCGACTGTCACATTACGAGCCGTCGGATAACTACCGAAGGCGTCTTCTAAGATATACAGACCTTCCCCTTTCGTGGCATGAATACCATAATATTGTCCCGCCATGTGGTCGCCCAATATTTCGGAACGCGGATTTTTCTTGTGTTTTACGAAGGCTATCCGGTCGAAGTCGAGCAAAGGATTGGCAAATGCAATCTTTCGACGTAAAGCGCACGCCTTCATATACAGCTCTTTCCGGTTTTCAATAGCGGCGGGAGGCGTATTTTTAACGGAGAGTTCTAAACTTTGCAATTCGCGTTCCATATCCCCCACTTTCGCTTCAGGGTTTTTTGCAAGGTCGTTCCACAAAGCCCTTGTACGCCTGACGACAATATCTGCCGGGTCGCGATCGCTTTTTAGTATGAGGGCTTCTAAACGATGCACCAATTCAGGGCGCGCAAAACGGCTCATTGGGATTTTTTTAGTTCGCAGTCCTTCAAGCCGCTCAAACTGCTTCATCGCTTCCGTCTGTAAATCAGGGCGAAGGTCTGTGACCGGAAATACCTGCTCTCGCATACCCGAAAAAAGGAGCAGGCTAAAAACAATAAAAATCAAACCGGTAAAAACTTGTTTCATAAAATAAATGCTTAATTATAGATTTCTAACTACGAACCACATCATATAAATTTTAACCACGAATAGCACGTTCTTCTTTTTCGGGACGGAAAAAATTACACGAATAAAAGCTGATATCTAAAAGCTAATTCTTTTTTCTACCGAAATCGGCCGGTATCTCTCCCCAGGTTTGCGTATCCCATTTGATAATTCTTGTGGTGTACTCGTTTTCCTGCAACCATTTTTCGGCGCGCTCTATCAGGTTGAATATGGGTGTATTGACCGTTGTCTGCACAAGTTTGGTCTTACATTGCTTTTGTTGTACCCAAAGCATAGCGTTATGGCTATCGGTGTATATCGGCATTTGGCATCCGATTTTTTTGAAATACGCTAACCCGTGCACTAAGGCTAAAAACTCTCCGATGTTATTCGTCCCCTGCTTCAAGGGGCCTAAGCGAAAAAGCTCCTGCCCTGTTTCGACATAGACGCCTCGATATTCCATGTCGCCCGGGTTCCCGCTACAGGCCGCATCGACGGCAAGACTTTCGGTAATATAGGGCTTACAATTATTCTTTTTTAGCGTTTTTCCGGATTGACCGATGTGCTGCCAAGGCGTATCGTGCATAGCCTCGACAGCCTCGCCATAAGAGTCAAAAGACTTATAGATAGCCCCTTCGTAGCCTTGCGTCTGTAGCCGGCAGTCCGTCCAGTTGTTGTAAATACCCGGTTTTACCCCCTTCCAAACGACGTAATATTTTTGTTTTGCCTTATTTGCCATAAAGATTTTTTGCAAAAATACGTATTATTTCAATAATTTCAATTTATTTTGCATCAAAATTACAATAAATTGTATGAAAAGAATTTTTATCATTGGCTTTATGGGAGCGGGCAAGACATCGGTTGGCAGGTCGTTAGCGCTTCGTATGAACTTGAGTTATATTGATACAGACTATTATATAGAAAAGCGCTATCGCAAAAAGGTGAGCGAAATCTTCGCTACCGAAGGCGAAGCGAGTTTTCGTGAGATAGAGCGTCGCATATTACTTGAGATCTCTGAGTTTGAGAATATTGTCATAGCTACCGGAGGCGGACTTCCCTGTTTTAATGATAATATGCGCCTAATGAACGAAAAAGGAATCACTGTCTATTTGGATGTTCCCGTTGAAGAGTTAGCATCACGTCTGCGAACGAGCAAAATAACACGTCCCGTGTTAAACAAACGTTCCGGCGAAGATTTGGTTCAGTTCATCAACGATAGTCTGTCGGTACGCAAACCTTTTTACGAGCAAGCATCCATTTGGTATCATGCTGGTAACAGTTATACCGACGACGACATCGAGCAATTAGTCAAAGCCTTAGACGCTCTGTGACCCTCCGTGCCTCCGTGCCTCCGTGCTGAAAACATCACCCAATATTTTGCATTTAAAGAAAAACCTGCTACTTTTGCACCCAAAATATTAAAAAAATAGTAGTAACAACATGTCAGAACAAGCAAGAGTTAAAAAGTTAGAACAGATTGTGATACGTTTCTCCGGTGACAGCGGCGACGGGATGCAGTTGACAGGCAAAATTTTTTCAAACCTGTCGGCTATCTTGGGGAACGATATTTCGACTTTTCCCGATTATCCGGCTGAAGTGAGGGCGCCGCAAGGCTCACTGAGCGGTATCTCCGGATTTCAGGTTCATTTAGGCTCAAAAAAAATTCTTACACCGGGCGACAAGGCCGATGTATTAGTAGCCATGAATCCTGCTGCGCTCAAGGTGAACGTCAAAAACTTGAAACCGAACACGGTCATTATCATTGATACGGATTCGTTTGAGAAGAAAGACCTCGAAAAAGCCGATTTCAAGAGCGACGACCCGTTTGAAGAGTTGAGTTTGAAAACACAACAAGTGATAGCGGCGCCTGTCTCTACGATGGTCAGGGACGGGTTAACTGAGTTAGGCTTAGACAATAAAGCGGCTTTACGCTGCAAGAATATTTTCACATTAGGGTTAGTGTGTTGGTTGTTCGACCGTCCGGTTGATGCGGCAATAACCTATCTGCAAAATAAATTTTCTGCCAAACCGGTTATTGCACAGGCCAATATCAAAGCGTTAGTTGATGGTTATAACTATGGCCATAACATCCATGCCTCTGTTTCTACCTACCATATTGAAGGCAAAAAAGTAGAACCCGGTTTTTACAAAGACATCAACGGCAATGACGCCGCTTCTTACGGATTGATAGCAGCCGCCGAAAAATCCGGATTACAGTTGTTTTTAGGCAGTTATCCTATTACTCCCGCTTCCGAGATATTACAGGAGCTGTCGGTACATAAGAACCTTGGCGTCATCGTTGTGCAGGCCGAAGATGAGATAGCGGGTATTTGTACAGCGCTTGGTGCAAGTTTTGCAGGATGTCTTGGCGCTACCTCTACCTCCGGCCCTGGCTTAGCCTTGAAAAGTGAAGCCATCGGATTAGCCGTGATGGCCGAGTTACCGTTAGTGATAGTCGATGTGCAGCGTGGCAGCCCTTCGACCGGTATGCCTACTAAAAGCGAACCGGCAGACCTTATGCAGGCGTTATATGGACGGAACGGGGAAAGTCCCGTTGTCGTATTAGCAGCCGCCACACCTGCCGACTGTTTTGATATGGCCTTCTGGGCTGGAAAAATTGCCATCGAACACATGACGCCCGTTATCCTCCTGACAGACGGCTTTCTTGCTAACGGCTCTTCGGCATGGAAAATTCCCGATTTGAACTCCTATCCCGAAATAAAACCCAATTATGTGTCTAATTATAAGGAAGAAAAGGCATGGAAACCCTATCGCCGCGACAAAGAAAGCTTCGTCCGCTACTGGGCAGTCCCAGGCATGGAAGGGTTTGCACACCGGATAGGCGGCTTAGAGAAAGACTATGAGACAAGTGCCATTTCGACCGATCCGCTCAATCACCAGAAGATGGTTTTGACCCGTCAGGCTAAAGTGGATAAAATCGCCGATTTCATTCCCGATGTTGAAGTGATAGGCGACAAAGACGCAGACTTGCTGCTGGTAGGGTGGGGTGGAACGTATGGACACCTCTATGAAGCGATGGAAAAGATGCAGGCCAACGGAAAGAAAGTAGCGCTGGCTCATTTTCGTTTCATCAATCCATTACCGAAAAATACGGCGGAAGTGTTGAAACGATACAAAAAAGTCGTTGTGGCCGAGTTGAATAACGGACAGTTTGCCAACTATCTGCGCAGCAAGGTGGACAACTTTACCCCGTATCGGTTTAACCGTATCAAAGGGCAACCGTTTATTGTCGGACGTTTGGTAGAAGAATTTACGAAACTGATGGAGCCTGTACGTCAATCTCATACAATTAATATTCACGCTTAAAGTAAAACATTATGAATACAATACACATCCCCCTGCCCCCTTCAAAGGGGGAGGTCTATGAACCAAAAGATTATAAAAGCGACCAATACGTACGCTGGTGTCCAGGTTGTGGCGACCATGCCGTTTTGAACTGTTTACATAAAGCCATGGCGAAGGTAGGCGTACCGCCCCATCAAATGGCTGTCCTTTCGGGGATAGGATGCTCTTCCCGTCTGCCCTACTATGTGAACACGTATGGTTTTCATACGATTCATGGACGCGGTGCTGCTATCGCTTCCGGCGTAAAGGTAGCACGTCCCGACCTGAATGTATGGCTAATAACCGGCGATGGCGATTGCCTGGCTATCGGCGGTAACCATTTCATTCATGCTGTAAGACGTAATATAGATATGAACATTGTCCTTATGAACAATAAGATATACGGCTTGACAAAGGGGCAGTATTCCCCTACCTCCGATAGAGGGTTCGTTTCCCGCAGTTCGCCCTACGGCACGATTGAAGACCCGTTCAATCCTGCCGAACTGACATTTGGCTCAAGGGGTACCTTTTTCTCACGCGCTATTGACGTCGATTTACAGAACCTCACTGATATATTAGAGGCCTCGGCAAGGCATAAAGGGACTTCAGTCATAGAGATCTTGGTCAACTGTGTTATCTTCAATACCGGCGCACATGCTTATTATGCTGATAGAGAGCAACGCGCCGACCGGACCATTTACTTGCGTCACGGCGAGAAAATGATTTTCGGCAAAGCGAAAGACAAAGGCCTTGTATTAGACGGCTTAAAGCTGAAAGCCATCACTGTTGGTCAGGACGGATATACATTAGACGATGTCCTCATTCACAACGCCAACGAAAAAAGCCCCGTATTACACAGCATGTTAGCCGCGATGAGTGGCGAGTTGCCCTTAGCGCTCGGCGTCATCCGCGCAGTAGAAGCGCCCGTATACGACGAAGCTATCCACCAACAAATCGAAGAGGTCAAAGCCCAAAAGCCCCAGCGTACCCTCCAAGAGATGCTCCTAAGCGGCGAAGTCTGGGAAATCAAGTAACAACGTCATCCTTGCCTTTTCCTATATAGTATCAACGTCATCCCTGCTGTTAGCCGCCTTGGCGCCTAATAATCAGCATGTTTGCAACTGTTCACCCCAACCCATTCATAATCCCACCAATCCGACCTCAACCTACAAAAAAAAAATTTTCATTAAATTTTTCTTTATTACAACAGAAAACAGTACCTTTGCCGCCGAAATAAGTGAATAGTCTTCGATAAAAGACAGGTCCCATAGCTCAGTTGGTCAGAGCATCTGACTCATAATCAGGGGGTCCTTGGTTCAAGCCCAAGTGGGACCACCAAAAAATCAAAGGTTTACAGAAATGTAAGCCTTTTTTTTTGATGAAAACACGGCGCAGTCGGAAAAGCTGTGGGGTGGTTGTTTAAAATTGTAAAAATGGTTGTATCTTTGCGTCGTAAAAGCTAAAAAAAGAAAAAATGCAGGACACATTAGGATTGGCAAAATATGTATTGCCGGAGGAGATATTTCGA
>CAYUAK010000018.1:0-8176 GCA_964442765.1 uncultured Tannerella sp.
CCCTGAGTGACGCTTCGCTTACTCAGGGTTATCCATGTCAGTCTCCTACGGAGACCTGAGTAATTACCGTTTTTTCGGAAATTGCATCCCGACAGGATGAAAAATATATGAAGTTACGGAATTTATACGCTGAATTGCTGAAAAAAAACGAAAAAAAAACGAAATATCGAAAAAAAACGTACTTTTGTGTCCTGTCAGAAATCAAACTTTGGTTATGAGAACTTTATTATTTAGTAAGATTATTGCTGTTAAGAAACTGCTTAGGAGAGGTCTACTAAGCGCTCTTTTACTTGCGTTACTGATTGATACGGCGGACGCCCAACAGGTTATGACGCTGCAAAGGTGTCGCGAACTGGCCATCGAAAACAGCAAACCAACGGCTATCGCTAAGCGTAACAAGGAGATTACCGAGGTGACGCAGAAAGCCTACCGGACGAATTATTTGCCAAAAATATCGGCTTCGGGGAATTATTTTTATACGAATGTAGTTACAAAAAAAACCATACCCGGCGCCTACTTGCCTACTTTCGTCCCTGACCCGGCTTCAGGACAATTAGTACCAAACATCCTAACGATGTCGCCCGACGGAAAGCCCATTTTTAAGGAGTACGCCTATTTCCCCGATATGGAACTCTCGCTGAAGTTGAGCGGGACATGGATGGCAGGGCTGAGCGCCGAACAGCCGATTTATACGGGGGGGAAAATAACTTCGGCTTACAAAATGTCGCAGATAGGTAGCGAAATAGCAACTCTGAACCAAGCACTGACACAAGCCGACCTCCTTATAAAAATTGACGAAGCCTATTGGACACTTGTGCAAGTGAGCGAATTGGCAAAATTGGCGGAGTCGTATCAAAAAGTGGTGACCGAACTCTTTCGTAATGTGAACGACGCATACGAAGTCGGGTTACGCCACCGTAACGATGTACTGAAAGTGCAAGTGAAGGTCAACGAAGTCGAACTGCAGTATCGTCAGGCAGAAAACGGCGTCCAATTAGCGCGTAAAAATCTTTGCCGCCTTATGGGTTTGCCTTTAAACAGTCAAGTGACACTGCCCGAATCGTTTGAAGAGTCACCAATGGAAGCGCCTAATCGGCTAATCAGTTACAATGCCCGCCCTGAATATGCGATGCTCGAAAAACAAATTGAATTGAAAGGCCAGCAGGTTAAACTCGTTCAGAGTGATTTCTTACCCAAAGCGGGTATTATGGCTAATTATGGCTACCTGAGCGGCGTCTGGCTTAACAACGATAAATTGATTGACCGGGCATCATTCTACGCCCTTGCTTCTGTTAATATCCCTATCTTTCATTGGGGCGAGGGACGTAATAAAATCCGAGCTGCCATTGCCGAGCGCGAAGTGTTGCAGTTACAACGCGACGACATCAGCGAACTTATGGCGCTTGAGTTAGCTAAAGCCTTCGACAAATGCGACGAATCGGATTTGGAAGTTCGCCTCACAGAACGCTCCTTAGAGCAGGCATTAGAAAATATGAAAGTCTGCGGCGACCAATATACGGAAGGCATGGAGACACTCGCCAACTTCTTAGAAGCGCAGACCGTCTGGCAACGCGCTTATACCGAACACATCAACGCCAAAACACGCCAGCGCCTCAACTACACCTACTATCAAAAAGCGGCAGGGTTATTGAGATAATCAGCTATGTTTAATATAGTAAGGGTTTATTTTTAACACCGTTTCTTGGACTAACAATGCTGACCTTGGTCCTGAAATCTTATTCCCGAACAGCGAATTGATATTTCAAGAATAGTCATAGTGCATTATCCGCGCCCCCATCCGACGCCTTGATAATTATCCCAGAACGCTTCGGCTTGCTTGACCATTTGCAGACAAACGAGGTCGCCTTGAAAAGAGAAAGCTATTCGCATGGTGCCTAAATAATGGTCCACTGCTTTTATGGAGCATTTAAATACGTTTTCGTCGCACCATGCGCCTGCTGCAATGACATCATAATGTTTATCACGCACACCTGACACCATCCCGCTGTAAGCCTCCGGAAATGATTGCGGAAGGTATTTACCTAATCCGAAGCGAATGGAGTACGCACCGTATGCGTTGGTATAATGAAATACGGCTTCGTCTCGTTTGAATGTTAGTTTGAAATTTGAAATCCGCATAGGGTTACTTTCCATTTTAAATTCCTTCTCATTGTACTTGGCGGCTGCCGGTGATTGTAATTTGCCTTCGGGTAGCTGGAAAGTTAAGGATTTGACTTTGGAAGCTAATTTTTGTTGTGCAGTCGTGTCATCGGGCATTTTTTCTTTTAGATGCTTTAATAGTACCATGTAGGTGCCTAATATTTCGCCCAAGCCCTCGCTGTCTAACTGCGCATCAGCGGTGGTCACAAGTATGGTCTCGTATTTTGGCATACACAAACAATATTGTCCGCCCATGCCGTAGCCTGCGAATCCACCTTCCTTCAAACACCAGAATTGATACCCGTAGCCATACTTCATCTCTGCTTCGTTTCTTCCTAAGGTATTATCAATTTGGCGCGAAGTAGCTTCCTTTATATAGTCTTTACTGACTAACTGCCTGCCTTCAAAAGCGCCATAGTTCATACAAAGTTGTGCAAACCGCATCAGGTCGCGCGCGGTACAAAGCACTCCGGAGCCGCTCCATGTGAACCCGTCGGGCCATTTGATGCAAAAGGCGTCCTTTGAGAAGCCGATAGGGTCTAATATCTTGGGGCGCATATAATCAAGAAATGTCATCCCTTCCCGTTTTTCGACGATAGCAGCCAAGGTATTAGTGCCTGCAGTATCATAAAGAAAAATAGCACCCGGTGGATGCGTGGGATCGCTTTGGTTCATAAAACTCCATACACCGGTACGACCGGACGTTTGACCTGAAGAGCGCAAGTTAAAAGTAGACATCATCAACAAGTCGCGGACAGTAGCCCGGAGAACAAAAGGGTCTGGGTTGGACGGTAGATTTTCAGGGAATATATCCGCTAACTTATCGGTCAGTTTGAGTTTTCCTTCGGTGATCATCAAGCCAATGGCAAGGGAAGTAAAACTTTTGCTGACCGAATACATTCGCTGAAACTTGTCCTTATGAAAAGGAGGCCAATATCCTTCGGCAACAATGGCGCCACGACGCATCAGGATGAAACTGTGCATACAAACACGCTTGGCTTCTAACGTTTCTAACATGTCTATGATAGCGCCCGACGGAACCCCTTTCGATTCGGGCGTAGCAAATGAAAGACCTTTGACGCCTTCCGGCTTAAAAAGCTCCACATACCGGGTATCAGTCGAACCTGAATCGGTGCAACCGGTTAAAATAGAAGGAACAGCTACCATTCCTAATGCTCCCATAAAGGACGATTTGATGAAATCACGACGATTCGGAGTAAAATTTTCCATGAGGTTGTTATTTTATATCAAAATTTGCTTGCAAAGAAAATAACTAAAAAAGCAGCCACAACAATGTAACTGCCTTTCTATCAAGTGGTACCACCAAGAATCGAACTAGGGACACACGGATTTTCAGTCCGTTGCTCTACCAACTGAGCTATGGTACCATGTAGCATTTGCGGGCGCAAAGGTAGACATTATTTTGTATTCTGCAAAAAAAAATGAAAAAAAATTTTTTTAGGTTTCAAATATGAGTCCACTCCGAAAAGTATTTTTTAACCACAAAGAACACAAAACTAACACAAATGACATAAAGAAAACAACCTGTTTTACAGCGATTTGTGTTCTTTGTGAATTTCCTTTGTGTTCTTTGTGGTAAAGTTTTTTGATTTTTCGGAGTGGACTCAAATATAAGATTTCAGAATCAATAAAAAACAGCCCAATCTTATATTTCTACGCATCAATCAAATAAAAAACTCTGTGAATCTCTGTGTCCTCTGTGTCTCTGTGCTGAAAACAATCGTCACTGTTGCTAATTCAAACTGCTTGCCATCCTTGGGCTTGTAAGGTGATTTCGCCTCCATCGCGGCCTACAAGGACGTTACCATCTTCTGGCCGGGTGATGTGCCCGATGATATGTATGCCTTTCATAGCGGCAAGCGTTTCGTGATATTCAAGTGGGGCTGTAAATAACAGCTCATAGTCCTCACCACCATTGAGGGCTGCTGTGACGAGGTTCATATTGAACGATTCGGCCATAACAGCCGTCTGATAATCAATAGGGATACGGTCTTCAAATATCCGGCATCCAACATGGCTTTCTTTCGCTATGTGCAGCAATTCGGAGGATAAACCGTCGGAGACGTCAATCATCGAGGTAGGTACGATACCTGCCTGACATAGCATCTCTACAATGTCCTTGCGGGCTTCGGGTTTCAACTGACGCTCAAGGAGGTATTCCCTTCCGATGAAGTCGGGCTGGAAATCTTTTTCACCTAAGAACACGCTTTTTTCGCGCTCAAGCAACTGCAAACCCATATACGCAGCGCCCAAATCGCCTGATACACAGATAAGGTCGTTCTCCTTTGCGCCATGACGGTAAACAATTTTGCCGTCTTCTCCCTCGCCGATGCAGGTGATGCTGATGATAAAACCGGTTATCGATGTAGAGGTGTCGCCGCCAACCAAATCTACGCCATAGATGTCGCACGCCATCTTCAAACCGGCATAAAACTCTTCCAAGTCTTCGATACAAAAACGCTGAGAGATACCTAACGATACGGTGATTTGTTTGGGCTGCCCGTTCATAGCATAGATATCCGAAAAATTGACGACAGCCGATTTATATCCTAAATGACGCAGAGGTACGTATGTGAGGTCAAAATGCACCCCTTCAAGCAACAAGTCGGTGGTTACTAATGTTTTCCTTTCTTTGTAATCCAATACGGCGGCATCATCTCCTACCCCGAACACTGTACTTCCTTGCTTTATAACAAATTGCTCTGTAAGCCGGGCAATTAATCCAAATTCTCCTAACGTTGATATTTCAGTTCTTGACATTTTTTTTGTTTATATTAATAGTTGAAATGACATGTGTAAAAATTCTTGCATCAAAACTTTCGCCCTGTTCAAACAAAAACTCCACAGATACAGGAATATAATACAAAAAAGGCTTCCATTTATCGGGAATGAATGGTAGTGTCTTCAGGCGCATTGCATCTTTTTCGGTTGTAATAATCCGTTTTTTGGGGGATGATAATTTTTGAAATCCAGCGTCTATGCGTTGTATATCTGTAACTGTAAACGGATGATGGTCAGTGAATTTAAACAGTTGTATCGTAGCTTTTGCAGCCTTCAACCGGTCGATAAGAGGTTGAGGATCGACTATGCCCGCTATTAGCAGCAACTCTTCTTCACAAATATCGTTCAATGAACAGGGATGTATCGCTAACGAAGGGTATAAAGGGACGAGCGAATGATACCGAAATTTTGAGAAATACAAGTGTTGATTGGCCATTAACATCATGTTTTTCTCAATTATTCGTAAGTCTATCGGTTTGATAATGTCCTTGCATTTAGTAACTACAACAATGTCGGAGCGATAGACACCTTTTATCGATTCGCGCAGATTGCCTACGGGAAGCAAGTGGTCTTCATAATACATGGTATGAAACTCAGTGAGCATGATAGTCAGCGATGGCGTCACATAACGATGCTGCATGGCATCATCGAGCAAAATCACATTGGGACGTTCTTTTTCGGGAAGCGCAAGTAGATGATTGATGCCTCGACGACGATTGCCATCGACAGTGACAAGTATATCCGGAAATTTTTGCTTCAACTGACACGCTTCATCTCCTACTTCAGAAGCTGTATGATTCGTTTCAACTCGTATAAATCCTTTTGTAACCCGTTTATATCCACGGCTTAATGTTGCTAAACGGTATTGTTTTTTGAGCAACGCTATCAGATATTCCGTAAAAGGGGTCTTTCCTGTTCCTCCGACAGATATATTTCCAATACAGATGACCGGTATCGGATATTTCTTCGAGGGCAGTAACTTCCATTCAAACAACTGATTACGAAGCCACGTCACGCAGTTGTAAAAGAAGGCAAACGGGGATAGAAGGACTCGTATGAAAGGATTTCTTCGGTTCATTTTTTATACTAATGATAGCAAGTTACAATCTAACGCCATACATCCCCTTGCCCCCATTTCTTCCACTTCGTGAACATTCCATAGTGTTAAAAAATATTTTTGTCACTTTCCGAAGGGAAGTAAAGAGACAGATTGATCGATTTTCAAAGGAACGTTCAAAGGGGGAATTATAAAATGTCGAAATCGTAAGGCAAGCGAGCCTGGATGCCGCTCATTCGTCTAACGGTACGTATCTCGTTCAGTAAATCATAGTCAGTGCCAATCGTCTCACGAATAAGAGAAGTTTTGACATCGCCGAACTGTTTTTTCAAAAATTCGGTGAGCGGATCACTTGAACCTGTCACGGCTTTGACCCGATAATTCGTCAGACCGGCTAATTCTGCCGCTACTTTTATAGCGCGCTCTAAGTCACCTATCTCATCGACAAGTCCTTTTTCGACAGCCTGCTCGCCTGTCCATACACGCCCCTGTCCTACCTTATCAATGGCTTCTTTGGTCATGCCGCGCCCATCGGCACACCGCGTTAAAAAGATATCGTAGATGTACTCAATATGGTGTTGCATCAACGCTTTTTCATCGTCGCGCATCGGACGGGAAAAATCGCCAAAGTCGGCAAATTTATTCGTTTTTACTACATCGGTCGTCAAGGCTAACTTGCCGAACAGTTCCGTCGCATTAGGGAACATACCAAAGACGCCGATAGAACCGGTTAAGGTATTGGCCTCAGCAATGATCTTATCAGCAGCGCAGGATATATAATACCCCCCTGATGCAGCTACATTTCCCATCGAAACAACAACCTTTTTCTCGTTTTTCAGGTCGTTCACCTGCTTCCATATCTGCTCTGAAACATAAGCACTGCCACCCGGTGAATTGACGCGCAATACGACTGCCTTCACCTTTTCATCTCGCTTTATCTTAATAAGCTCGTCTACAAGCTTTTCTGTAATACTATTTTCGCTGCCGAAGTAGGTAGGAATTTCGGATGTCAAAATTTCACCTTCGGCATATATTACAGCTATTTGGTCGCCTTTCAGGGATGAGTTGTTTTTCTTTAAACCGTTCATTTTAAATACATTAACTGTCTTTAAAGGCTTTTTCAAATCAGCTCCTATCCGCTCTTTGATATATTTAACGGCCTCTTCACGATAGCGTAACTCATCTACTAATCCATATTCAACGGCCTTATTAGCAGGGGCAAACATCAATCCATTATCAGCAAAATCGTTTATTTTTTCGGGAGAAATATTTCGCGCCGATGCGATGCCACTAACAATATTTTTCCAAATCCCTTGCTGATAGGATGTTATCTGTTCGCGGTTCTCATCGCTTAATTTATCTAATATATAAGGCTCAACAGCGCCCTTGAACGTCCCTACTTTAAAGACAAGCATCTCAACACCTACTTTTTTTAATATCCCTTTATAAAATGTCCTTTGTGATGCTAATCCGCTCAATGCCAGCGTCCCCTGGGGATTCAGAAATACCTTATCCGCCACCGACGACAGAAAATAACATCCCTGCATATAACTATCGGCATAAGCGACAACAAACTTACCGCTTTGCTTGAAATCGATTAACGCCCGTCGAATGGCATCAATCGTTGGCGTCCCGGACGAAAAAAGGGACATATCTAAAAAAATTCCCTCAATCTGTTTGTTATCTTTGGCTATCTCAATAGCTGATAATACGTCTTTGAGAGACAAACCTTTATCCATATTAAACAAACTGCTGAAAGGACTTTCAACAGTTACCTCTGTTATGCCTCCATTAAAAGGGAGTACAAGCACTTTTTCGTCGCCCTTAGGCAGACTGCTTTTCGTTGATGACAGGGAAGAAATCATTCCTATCATCATTACAAATCCGATAAACATAAGGATACCGGATGCAAGAACAACTCCCAATGCGGAAGCAAACATCATCTTAAAAAACTGTTTCATCGTAGTAAAGCATTTAAATCAAACCGCAAAAGTAATTAAAATATCCCAATTACACAAAAAAACTTAATCGCGCAGCAATTTAGGTATAAATTTCGTAACTTCATATATTTTTCATCCTGTCGGGATGCAATTTCCGAAAAAACGGTAATTACTCAGGTCTCCGTAGGAGACTGACATGGATAACCCTGAGTAAGCG
>CAYUAK010000019.1:0-13500 GCA_964442765.1 uncultured Tannerella sp.
TCGGAGCTATGCAGAAACACTAAACACTGCGAGGGGGACTGGATAGCTTGACGAAATAAAGAGCCGAGAGAAAGTACCGAACTGAGGAAAACGAGCGATATTAGGCAATGGATGACCGGGGGAATTCACCTGAGCCTCCCATCAGGTAGAGTACAGGATATTTTTTAGCAGGGCTGTAGCCGGGGGGTGTATAAACCAATAAACAACGCTCGCCGTTGGTCACAGATGAGTGGTAGTAATGATAAATTAGGTAACATGCTTAATGCGAGGCCGTTGTTACTATCATTCAACGGCAGGAGGCCGTTGTTACTATCTCTGTGCTGATTGCTTCATTTGATGTTTGAGAAAGAGTAGGGGAGGTCGTCTTTTTTTGTTCAGCGACTTTTGTTAGGGTTGGCTGCCATGCTGACGTCAATGACTGCGCCTTTCATCAGGGCTTCGTGGCTCAGCCAGTTTTTTGTATAGGTCTTATCATCAATTTTCATGTCGTTGATATACCTGTTTTGGGCGTTGTTATCGGGGGCGTTGATGACGATTTTCTTTCCGTTTTCGAGGTTTATCGTTGCTTTTTTGAAAAGAGGCGCGCCCATGATATATTCGTCGCTACCTGGACAAACGGGGTAGAACCCAAGCGCGGAGAAGACGTACCAGGCCGATGTCTGTCCGTTGTCCTCATCGCCGCAATAGCCATCGGGGGTAGGCCAGTACAGGCGGTTCATCACCTCGCGAAGCCAGTATTGTGCTTTCCACGGTTCGCCGGAGTAGTTATATAGGTAAATCATGTGCTGGATGGGCTGGTTGCCGTGCGCATAATTGCCCATGTTCATCACCTGCACCTCGCGTATCTCGTGTATCACTGCACGGTAGTAGCTCTCGTCGAAAAGAGGCGGGACGTTGAACACTGAATCGAGCATTGTATTAAAGGATTTCGCCCCTCCCATCAGATCTATCAAGCCTTGCACATCGTGAAACACACACCATGTATAGTGCCAACTGTTGCCTTCGGTAAAGGCATCGCCCCATTTCAAGGGGTTGAAAGGCGCTTGGAAGGTACCGTCCTCGTTGCGTCCGCGCATCAGGTTGGTTTCCTTGTCGAACAAATTACGATAGTTTTGGCTGCGTTTGGCAAAAATATCTATTTCGGAGGCAGGGCGGTTCAGTTTCTTCCCTAACTGATAGATACACCAGTCGTTATACGCATATTCGAGTGTACGGGCGGCGTTCTCGTTGATACGGACATCGTATGGAATAAACCCCAGGCTGTTGTAGTATTCGTGTCCGAAGCGTCCGGTAGAGCGCACCGTCGGATGAACGTTATTGGTTGCGTGAACGACCGCTTCCCATAGCTTGTTGATGTCGTACCCTTTGATACCTTTCATATAAGCATCGGCCACGATAGAGGCAGAGTTATTGCCCACCATGCAGTCGCGGTGTCCCGGACTAGCCCATTCGGGCAAGAAGCCGCTTTCAAGATAAGCATTAACTAACCCTTCCTGCATTTGTGCGCTCATAGATGGGTAAGCTAAGTTAAGGAACGGAAACAGACAGCGGAAGGTATCCCAGAACCCGGTATCGGTAAACATAAACCCCGGTAACACTTCGCCATTGTAGGGACTGTAATGTACCACCTTGCCCTGTGCGTTTATCTCGTGCAGTTTACGCGGGAATAAGACCGAGCGGTAGAAACAGGAATAAAAAGTGCGTGTCTGGTCAACGGTACCGCCCTCGACGATGATCCTTCCCAACACCTCGTTCCAAGCGGCTCTTGCTTTCTCTCTTATGCGGTCAAAACTGTCATTCCCTAACTCTTTCAGGTTAAGCTCCGCCTGTTCGTGGCTGATAAACGATGAGGCAACGCGGGCATGTACTTTTTCACCTCTTTTGGTTTTGAAGCCGATAACAGCTCCCGATTGGAGCGATTGCTCTTCGAGTTTGCCAGGTTTCAACGTGTTATCGCCAAAGGTTGCTTTATAGGTAAACGGTTTGTCAAAGACTACCACAAAATAATTTTTGAAGTTATCGGGAACGCCGCCGCTGTTGGTAGTCGTATAACCGATAATTTTGTTTTGTTCGGGGATAATCTTGATATACGATTCGGGGTTGTTACGGCGTCGGCCCCGATTCATTAAGGCATCGACGGCAACAAAAGAGCTGTCGTTTTCAGGAAAGGTAAATCGAAACATAGCCGCCCTTTCGGTCGGGGTTATTTCGGTAACGATATCAAACTCAGCCAAATACACGCTGTAATAATACGGTTTCGCTATTTCCGCTTTGTGCGAGAACCAACTGGCGCGTTCATCTTCGTTGAAAAGCGGCTTGCCGGTAACGGGCATGATAACGAACTGTCCGTAGTCGTTTATCCACGGGCTGGGCTGGTGCGTTTGTTTGAATCCGCGAATCTTGTCGGCATCGTAGGTATATGCCCATCCGTCGCCCATCTTGCCGGTTAGTGGCATCCAGAAGTTCATACCCCAGGGTACTGCAATAGCGGGATAGGTATTCCCGTTAGAATATGACATCTTCGATTGGGTACCCATCAGCGGATTGACCCAGTCGACAGGCGCTGCCGGTTCTTCCATCGTTTGGTTAGTCAGTTTAATCTCCTGAGCGCATCCTGCCAAAAGCAGGGAAAACATACAGATAATAAAAAAGTGTTTCATTTGAAAATAATTATAATTCATGTTGTTATTATTGACACACATACATGTAAAACTTATTATTTATCCGGTCCTTTGCTGTTGTCATAGACCACTTTTCTTTGTCCGGTCGTTGGGCCATGTACTACTAATCTTCCGTCGGGTTGTATCTCCATTGGGTCAATAAAAACCATTCGGTCATTACCTGTTTGTTCGGTGCGACCGTGGTAAACGATATACCTTTTCCCGCCGGTCGTAAAGACCATGTTATGTCCCGTTCCTGTCACGATGCCCCCTTCTTCCGTATTCTTCTGTAAGACAGGGTTGTTGTCCGCTTTCACAAAAGAGCCTAAGGGGTTTTTTGAGGTAGCATAGCCCACCGCATAATTTTTTCCTCCAAAGAAATTGGCCGAGTACATCATGTAGTAGGTATCTTTTTCTTTGATGATGAACGAGCCTTCTGTCCAACGGCGGTTGACTTCGCGTGAGGTCACCGACCGGCTTTCCCATTCTGCCTGCCGGTCGTTCATGCTCACCGGCGGACGAAGCAGTAGAACCGGTTCGCCAATGATACCCGAAAAATCCGGTTTGATTTCAACGCCGTATACCCAGCTTTCCTCAATCTCTTCGTACCATCCCTGTCTTTTAGCCCAGTCGGCCACCTCGCTTTTCACCGGATTTTTGTAGCAGCAGCGGGAATAATAGAGGAAAACCCGTCCGTCTTCAAACCAGAGGTTAGCGTCAATAATCGGATAACCAGGGTCGAAAAGCGGTCGGTTCATCAAGTCCTTGAATGGTCCGGCTGGATTATCAGCAATTGCAACTCCTATTCGAAAATTTTCTTTTTCATTTGTTGGATTTTCACGCCAATCGGCGCTAAACCAAAGATAATACTTCCCATTGATTTCATATACTTCGGGCGCCCAAAAGTTGGCTACACACCATTGCCCTTCCATGTTACCCTCATAAACACGTCCTAAGTCTGTCCAATTGGATAGATCGTCTGACCTGTATGTTTTAAAGCCGTTTCTTACGCCGCCGGTGCCATACAGGTAATACTTTCCATCGGAAGCCTTCAGGATAAAGGGGTCGCCAAATGCTACCGGCAAAGGGTTCTGCCAGTTTTGTCCGGGGAGAATCTGGAATGACAACAGTAATCCCAAAGCACACAAATAAATGGATAGTTTTTTCATTACAAATGAGCATTTTAAACCCCTTACGACTAACCTTGTCGGCAGGTGTGGCGGATACGTTGTCGTCATACCAATAAAACGGCGTCGCGACATTTGTTCTTGCATAATCGGATTTTATTAATTAAACATGCGCAAAAGTACGGAGAATAAATGATTTCACAAAATTGGGAACTAATTGAACTTACGAAGCCAACTGTATGGTAGAATCTTTGAAAGTGCGGGCGGTTAAAGGGCGGAGCCGTAGATTTCGACATCGGCTATGGCGACGGGGGTAGCGTTGTCTGACAGGTTGATTCGTACAAAACGAGCTTTAATGGGGACTATGTCTGCATCTGACACATTTGTTTGAAAATATTTAAGACCCTCTATTAGGTTTGTCAGGCTTCTTTTGACTTTTTGCCACTTCTTTCCGTCTTCGCTTGTTTCGACAGTAAATGTCTTGGCGCGGAAGGAATCGTCCATGCCGTTGACGGAGTCCGGGTGGCGGATGACGTAACGATTGATCAAGTATGGTTTTGAAAAGTCGAATTGAATCCATTTTTTCCCTTTTGCGGCAGAAATCCATGTTCGGTCGGCTGCGCATGTGCCATCGGCGGCATATTCGGCTGGTGTGGACGACGGGCTGGAGGTTATTTTCATTTGCGCGGATAGTGTCAAATTGAAATCCATACCGTTGGCTTCGTTATACAACGCAAAGAAATGGTCGCCTCGGCAGATGACTATGTTACCGGGTGAGATAGAATCTAACCGTGCCAGCAAGGTTACCATAGCCTCCGGACCCATACGCCACGATTCGCCCTGGGCGGTAAGGAAAATGGGACGTTTGCTGTCGAATTTGGCTATCGTGTCGCGGTTCATACGCACAAAGACATCAGGGCCGTTGGCATAACAGGGATAGTTGGGGAGAAAAGCCATTTTATTTTGTTTCGTAAAAGAAGGTATCTTCCCTATCTGCCTTTCCCAATCCTGCTGTGTAGCGCCATACAGGTAACGACAATACGTAGCATACGAATCCATTTGACCTTCATTGATTTCGTCCCAGATGGTAATTACTCGCAGTCCGCTTTTTTCTAAATATCGTTGCGTAAGTTTCAGGTATGCGTCGAAAGCCTGTCCGCCGGTGTTGTTCCATTTGCGGTTGTGGGCATCGTAGAGAAGCGAATAACCTAAACCCGAAGGCCCTGAAGCAAAGAAATCATTAGGCGTAGCGGTCTTATAAAAAAAATTGAGCAAGCCTGGCCCCAAATCGGCTAAGCCCGGGCTGATAGTCCAGTTGATAGGAATGATACCCCGTTCGGGGTTCTGCCACAGCCGTAACAGGGCATTCTGGCAGTATTGTATGTTATCGCCATCGCTAAGGAATAGCGCTAAGTAAACCTTGTTTTCGAGTTCCGGCTTTTTAGGGACGACGGGCATCTGGATGATATGGCTCATCCCTGCATAGACGGTCGCATTTTCGTAAAAATCGGACGGGATGGTAGAGATACCGTATTCCGTTCCGATGCCTATGCCTGACCGTTCTTCGGCCCACCAGCCCAGAATAATGCTTTCGCCTGCTTTCATATCTTGAAGAAACAAACGCAGCACATTTCGTTCCGGTACATTACGCGGGTCAAGCCAAATTGTTGCAGCGCTCGCCGCTACTGCAATGTCGCGGATATAAGGCACGGCGCGGTGGTGGACAAGCAAGCGTTTGGAGCAGTCTTTCCAATATTCTTTGTATAGATGTAGATAGACATCCTGTGGCTCGGTATAGGGGAGTGAAGTCAAGTCTACTAATACGGGGAAATTCAGGTTATTAGCTTTTAGATAGTCGTGTTCGACTTGTGTCACAGGGAGGGCGTCTCGTAAACCGGCCAATGTTGTCGCTACGTTGCGGTAATGCTCGCTTTTTTCGATGCTGTACAGGATCAGGCCTTTGACCTTGTCGCGGTATTTCCTGACAAGCTCCCATTTGTTTTCGGACATAAACTCATTGAGCTTGAGGTTTAGAAGCTCAGGCCATTGCTGGTTTGGGCCCCCTGTCTGACGAAGCAGAAGGATGGAGGGCTTTTCGCGGTTGACTAGCCCTTGCAGCGCTGCAAACAGGACGGCTTCTTCGGAGGTGTTACTGCGATACTCTACACGAATAGCGTCGAGAGTCTCGGTGGGTGTAGCAAACGTGGGGAACGGTTGGTCGGGTGGCCAGTACAGGCCGGTGTTGTTTTTTGAAGAGGAAATCTCAGACATCCCCCTGCCCCCGTTTCTTCCCTTCGGAAAGAGACACATTGATTGATTTTCATAGGAACGTTCAAAGGGGGAGTAACACATTGCTCCCTTCAAAGGGGGAGTTGTTAGTAATAACAGGCTAAAAAGCAGAAAACTGTAACGGATGATTGTTTGAAATATTCGGGTCATAAATAAGATATTTACCATTTGATTTCTACGGTGATGCCGTCGGGGTCGTTTTCAAACTTCAAAAGACAGGTTTTAGAGGTTTCGTCCCACGAATGCGAGGCCGTTGTCATCCGTTCACCGGCTTTATTTTTGACAGTCACTTCTTTAGGCTTTTTAGGCAATAATACGCGGCTCACGTTATTTGTTTCAATAGGGCTTTTGGCTATAAATGAATAGTATCCGTTACTAAATACCTCGTCATACACCCTTGAAGCGCCGCATAATACAGCCGGTTTCGCCTTGTTCTTCACCTGTTTAATATTATACAGAAAGGTCTGCTCGCCCGGTCGAATGGTTTTCTCTTTCAGGATGGGCAGTTCGGGGTCGAAGAGGTCGATGTAGACGCCGTTTAATGACAACGGCTTGTCTGAAATACTTTCGTCCATCACAACTGCAATCAGGTAGGGGCCTCTCTCTAAAGCGAAGTTGTTTTTTGTCTCTAATTTGCCTTTGTTGGGCGCTGTTTTATATGCTTTTTGAATGACGTCAAAGTAGGCCTTGTCGTTGTTGGCATTCAAAACAAACTCCTTTGGATCCTCGCGAATCACATAGACCTTCCCTTTGCCGCACAGGTATTCGCCAGCAGCGGGGGTATCGGAGGCTAAGCCTAACTGTAGAAACAGATGCTGCGACGGCGCTTTGAAGGTATTACCCTTGGTGTTCCACCATTCCATCACTGTCTGGAACGGGTCAATATCCTTGCTGCAGTAGACTAATACACCGCCATTCTTCACCCATTGGGCAATGTGTGTATGTGGCTCCAGTCCCATCGGTTTCATGTTTGAATACGACATCACTAAGACTTTCATTCCCTTCCATGTGTCTAAGTAACCCACGTTTTCTATGTGAACGGTACTAACGGGTATTCCGCGCTTCAACAATGGGAATGTTTGTCCGTAGAAGTTGGACAGGTTCGGGTCTTCATATCCTGCATGGATAGGGAAATTCTGGAACATCAGCGAGTTAGCCATCAAGACGCCTATCCCGTGCGAGCCGGTCACTTTATTATCCGACAGCGGCATGTCGTTCAGTGTGTTGATCATTACCTGCATCTGTGTGGAGTAGAAGCGTGGAATTCTTGACCTTGTCGTGCACGTGTCGCATGTTCTATACAGTCCTTCATAGATGCGGTCGGGCCATGGCATCACCTCATAATCGGCTATCATGGGATAAAGCAACTGTGCAGCAAAGGTGGCCTGGTAGTTCTTTTTATAATCGCTCCAGTCGAGCTTTGCATTGTCCTCAATCGGATCGGTGAGGAAGAACATCTTACGTCCGGTAGGTCGTGTCATCGATTCCATCGAGCCATATTCGAGGAAAGCATTCTCGAAAACGCGTTCTTTTCGCAGTCCGTTGTAGTAGGTTGCCGACCGTGATGTGCCTGTCCATACCTGGGCTATATAGCCATCAACGCAGGGGAGCGAGGCTAAGCTGGCTTCCGGACTGACAATCCGCCAGGCGGAGTAATTGACTAACGAATGGGTAGGCACATAACAGCGTACGTTCATTCCTTTGCTTTTTCCGTATTCCTTGGCGTATGTAAACACCTCGTTTAGAGCGCGGTAGTACAGATGGTATTTCAGCTTGTTAGCTAAATAGGTGTTTTCGGGCGATTCGTGTTGCGGACGCCAATCGAATCCGTAATAGTCCTGCCATTCGCGTTTGAAGGCTTCGCTATAGCCGCCGTGATTCCAAAATTCGGGTTCTTCCATGTGAATGGCATTTATACCTGCATCTATCACGCGCTTCACGTGTTTTTCTTTGAGGTATTTGATAAAGTTCATGGAAGGAACGATATAAGGCACCATCCTTCCGTGCCATATTGTATCGCCGTTGACAGTTTTCTGTCCTTCGTCCAAGTGCCATTCGCCGTCCCATTGTCCGGTGAAATAGTCCTGATACTCACCCCAGGCTATGCCTGTCATAAAATGTGTGATATAGCCTCTATCGCGCCATGACTGTACCCGTTCTTCGAAGCTCATACCCCGTCGGTCGTTAGCGCCGTACACGATAGATACATCGGCACGGACATCGGTCACCGGCTTCCACTGTCCGGATGTCTGAAAAGCGGTTTTCTCCCGAAGAGAGGTTTGGGAAGAAGGTCGCGTTTGACATCCTGCAAAAAGTCCTGTAATCAGGAAGATTGCAAGCAAAACATTAATTGAAATTCTGATTATCATTTGCTTTGGAGGAATTTGATGGCTTCTTCGATGATGGTATCGATATTTTTCAGTTGGTCGCTTTCTTTGATGTCGATTTTGATGTCGGGGTCGATGCCGTGCTCGGTTATTTGCTTGTCGGCATCTAACATGGGCGAAGAAGAAAAGCGGACGCTCCATCCGTTGGGCAACTCTGAATGGAACGGTAAGCCGCAACCACCTCCGGTTCTGTCGCCGATGACGGTCACTTGCGGGAAGAGCTTCATCTTGCTGATGAAATCATTCGTTGCGCTGAAACAACTGCGGTTGGTTAGCACCGCTACCGGACGAAGCCAAATAATACGTTTCGACGGTGTCAGTTTGATAGGATATGGCTCAGAAAAATCATTGTGTCCCGGCCCCCTTTTGTGCATGATATATCCAACCACTTGCGTTTCGGTCAGAAAGCGGGCCGCTATCCTTTCGGAATAGGTCAGCGAGCCGCCGGTATTGTTCCGGACATCAAAGATAAATGACTTACAGTCTTTGAAATGCAGGAACATCTCATCCAAATGGGCTTCGCCAACGGGAGACGAAAAATCGCCATAATAAACATAACCTATACTGTCTTGTAAAACTCGATAGCGCAGGCCGCCTGCAATCTTATAATCAGTGCCTAAGTATTTTTTATGTACGACCGAATTGAAGTTGTCGGGATAATTTTCATACCAGTTCCAGAAACGGGAGATGTTGAAGGTCGAAATCAGGTTGGTATGTCCGTCTTGCAACTCGGCAAGCATCTTTCCTAAGACATCAAATAACTGGAAGCGGTTCATCGTGTCGGCTATCTGAACGCTGTATTTTTTATACACATCGTCCCAGTTGATATTTTTATAATCAAAGAAGCAGTATTTCTCGTCAATAACCTTCCAAAGCGCATTGAAAATGGCGTGTGGATCGCTTGTATATTCTTCTTTGGCGGAACAACCGGCAAACAGGAGGAAGGCGCTCAGTAGCAGGAAATATTTATATATTTTTTTCATAAAAATCCTCCGTTAATAATAAGCGCTATGAAACAGGTTGCGTTTTCTCAATTCACGACCGCCGAAAGCGACAAATTCCTTTACAAAACCAACCATGATGTTATGCGAAATAATATACCTGTCGATTGTATGGATGTCTGTCGAATAGTAGCTCCCTAAATAACCTATCCGAACCGTTGTGTTTCTTACCGGGAAGTCAAGCATCAGGTAGTGTCGCATGGCGAACTTGTTATGAAGCGAATTGAAGTTATATATTTCGGCTGTATTGCCGAGACTGAATATTTCGTAGTACGACTGTTCGTAAACCGGTGAGAAAAGGAAGCCCATAAACGGTGAATCAAACTGATAACGGATGGCAAAAGGGGCTTTTTTAATGCGAAACTCGTAGATAGCAAGGAAAGAAAAATTAAGGTCAATATCCACATGTACGGTCATCGGATTGTTCCCGTTACGGGTATTGTAGACCATCCCAAGCATGCCGTGCAGGTTACCTCCGACTAAGAGTTTCAAAAACGGGTCGGGTAAAAAACGATAATGAAACCCATACGAATAATCGGCGAAAGCCGATAGATAATTGGCGTTTTTTGCGCCGTTCATCGCTGATGAAATATCTATGCTGACCATGTTCTGGCGAGAAATCTTGTAGTCGGCTAACTTTGTCAGCCGCATCCTTTCGTTCATAAAACGAAACCCAACGCCGGCATATTTTTCGGGCGATAGATAGGTGTCTTTCATCAGATACCCGCCAGTTCCCACGAGGGTGCCTTCGTTTATGGAGCGTAAGTCCTTGTAATCGACCTCTCTATCCGCCTCTTTGAACAGGCTTTTTTCTGATTTTTGTTCGATTAAAAGTTCGTTTCGGTTGACAGTGGCTCTTGTCCTTTTTATGACAGGTGTCTCGTTTGTCAAAGTGTCCTGTGTGGACGTATCCTGAGAAAAGAGCGCTAATGGCCAGCACAGGATAGTGAACGTAATCAGGGCAATAACTTGAAAATTCTTCATATTTAATTTGATTCTACCGAGCTTAAATCCCTAACGGGATTGTGGAATTATTTTTTGAAATTCAATCTTATTTAAATAGGTCTGTTTTAAATTCCTCTTCCGGCTCGCTTTCATCGACCGGCGCTTGACCGTTATCAGCATCTATCTCTTCGGGAATACAGGCCGGTTCGAGTTCGATGATGCGGCTCACTTCATACATTGTAAGGCGTTTACCTTTGGCTTTAAAACTTTTAACTCCGATAAACGGTTCTACATCTATAACGAGCGGACTGCGAAACTCATCGTTTCCGCCAAAAGTGACCTCTATACGCGGAAAGTCTTGACCGGTTAGAAGATAGAGCGTGTTCAGCTCATTCTCTCCCAAAATGTTCTGTCGTTTGTTGCTCGTTTCGAGTTGGAAGCGTTTCACGTAGGGGAATTGTTGGTCGGCATCGTAAAGGACTGCTGTCCAAATCTTATTGCTGTCGAAACGCTCTATCACAAGGATGTTGTTTTCGTAATGATTGCTTAAATCATAGCTCGATGTATAATAATCGCCGTTAGTCAAAATGACCAATATCCGGTCGTCGTTATGAAACTCACCTAACGGCTCGCCCCGTCCGTCATAATTAAGTCGCAGTACATCGCGGTCGAACCAAACCTGCCGTCCTCCGAGCGTCGAGCTGCCTTTTTGTTTCAGGTTCACTTTGTAAATGTCCGCTTTAGTGAGCAGGTTACCAATCGTATTACGCCCTTTGATAGTTACTTCGCTGAAATCTTTTTCAAAAGTAGTCACTTTTTGCCGTAGCTTCGGTTTGAGTATCACCTTCACAGTTTCGGCCTCGCCATTTGAATTAGCGGAGAAATAGATGATACGCGAATCGGGCTTACCCTGTGTCATGTAATAATCCTTGTCGCGTGTGATACCTGTCACAGCAAACCGTTTGATAAAATTGCTGCCGGCCAGACCGTCACGATAGATGACATTATAGATAGTCCGGTTGTCATTGCGTTTAAAGACATTGACATAAAGGATATTTTTGCCCACGAAAATCTTTTCACTTACTTTGATGATTTTATATGTCCCGTTTTTAAAGAAAATAATCACATCGTCAATGGCAGAGCAGTTGCAGATGAACTCATCCTTTTTCAGCGCCGTACCGATGAACCCTTCTTCGCGGTTGATATACAGTTTTTCGTTGGCTTCGATAACCTTGGTCGCTTCTATTGTATCAAAATTTCGCAGTTCGGTATGGCGGGGATAAGCCGGCCCGTACTTCTCTTTTAGTCTTGTATACCAATCTATTGCGTACTCAATGATATGGTCTAAATGAAAATCGATTTGCTCAATTTCCGCTTTTATGGCTGCAATGAGTTCGTCCTGATGGTCGATATTAAACTTCAGGATACGTCCCATCTTTATTTCCATCAAGCGCAAGAGGTCGTCGCGCGTCACCTCACGTATGAAGTCCGGTTTAAAAGGCTCTATTCGCCAATCAATGTGCGTTAAGGCGATGTCGATGGTCGTTGCGTTCTCAAACTCCTTGTCTTTGTAGATGCGTTCTGTGATAAAAATACGTTCTAAGGAGGCAAAAAACAGTTGCTCTTCCTTTTCGTGTTTTTGGATTTGTAACTCTTGGCGAAGCAGCTCCTTCGTTTGGTCGGTCGAGTAGCGCAATACTTTGCTAACTGTCAGGAAGCGCGGTTTATTATTTTCTATCACGCAGCAGTTGGGCGAAATACTTATCTCGCAATCGGTGAACGCATATAAGGCGTCTATCGTTTTATCGGAGGACACACCCGGCGCCAGATGGATTATAATCTCGGCATCGTTGGCCGTGTTATCGTCTATTTTCCGGATTTTTATCTTCCCTTTTTCGTTGGCTTTCAGTATCGAATCGATTAATGAAGCGGTGTTGCGTCCGAAAGGGATTTCCGTAACGACGAGTGTCTTGTTATCCACTTTACTTATCTTTGCGCGAACCTTCACCGTACCACCCCGTTCTCCGTCATTATATCGTGAGACGTCTATCGAGCCTCCCGTCTGGAAATCGGGATACAGTACAAATGGTTCTCCCCGCAGACAGGCAATGGCTGCATTGATTATTTCGTTGAAGTTATGCGGTAGAATTTTCGACGAGAGGCCAACGGCTATCCCTTCGGCCCCTTGCGCTAGTAAGAGCGGAAATTTGACCGGCAGCGAGACCGGCTCTTTATTCCTCCCGTCGTAAGAAAGCTTCCAGAAAGTAGTTTTAGGATTGAAAAGTATCTCAAGCGCTAATTTTGACAGTCTGGCTTCGATATAACGTGGTGCAGCCGCGCCGTCGCCGGTCAGGATATTACCCCAGTTGCCCTGGCAGTCGATAAGCAGCTCCTTCTGTCCCATCTGCACCAGAGCATCCCCGATAGAAGCGTCGCCATGCGGATGAAACTGCATAGTATGCCCCACGATATTAGCCACTTTGTTGTATCGTCCGTCGTCTAATAGCTTCATCGAATGAAGGATACGGCGTTGCACCGGCTTTAATCCGTCGTTGATATGTGGAACGGCTCGTTCAAGGATCACATACGAAGCATAATCTAAGAACCAGCGCTGATACATGCCCGAAATAAGATGCTGGCCATCACCCATGCCGGGCACCTTGTAGCCGGCACGCGATAACTGTTCCGTATCAGCAGCCGGTGCATCGTCGCCTATAAGTCTTTTTTCGTCAGACTGTTGAACAGCATCATCCTGTGCCGTGACAACCGGCGCATCTGATTCCGTTTCATCCGGATGTTGAATTTCATCTACCGTCTCGGGATCATCCGAAATTTCCGGATTATCCAATGGAGTGTTCTCCTCCTCTCTGCCCCAATCGTCAGGTAGATTATCTTGATTACTTGACATATTCCAAACTGTTTCCCCCTTTTTTACCGTAAAAAAGCCCACAAATATAGCGTAAATTGAGCGCAATACAAAAAGCTTGCTTTTTTATTGCCGAAATGAGCTATATTCTATTTCTGATAAAATTAGCGTAAATTGAGCGCAATACAAAAAGCTTGCTTTTTTATTGCCGAAATGAGCTATATT
>CAYUAK010000020.1:0-25795 GCA_964442765.1 uncultured Tannerella sp.
TGAGATGGCATCGCGCTTTGGGCATGGGCGACCATAAATACCGTTTCCACGACCACGGCAAGCTGGCACACTATGCCAATGCAGCTACCGACATTGAGTTTGAGATGCCTTTCGGATTCAAAGAAGTGGAAGGCATCCACAGCCGTACGGATTTCGACCTGGCGCAGCACGAAAAATACTCCGGCAAGAAAATGCAATATTTCGACCCCGAACTGAACACAAGCTACGTTCCATACGTTATTGAGACATCCATTGGCGTCGACCGTATGTTCCTCAGTATGTTAGCCGGCGCTTATTGGGAAGAGACCTTAGATGACGGCGAGACACGGGTAGTATTAAAACTGCCGGCAGCGCTGGCGCCTGTTAAGCTGGCTGTCTTACCTTTGGTACGAAAGGACGGATTACCCGAAAAAGCCGATGAGATAATGAAACTGTTACGGTACGATTTCCGGTGTCAGTACGACGAAAAAGATTCTATCGGCAAACGGTATCGCCGCCACGATGCCATCGGCACGCCTTACTGCATCACCATCGACCACGATACGCTGACCGACAACTGCGTCACCATCCGGTATCGCGATACGATGGCGCAAGACCGTGTACCGATAGAGCAGTTACACGACATCGTCTCCGAAAAAGTAAGCATGAAGAAATTATTCGCCCTTTAAAGGGGTCAGGGGGATGTCTGAGATTTTATAAATACAAATACTTTTAATTATGAGAGAAACAGGATTTCTATTACTGATGTCAGCAGTTGTTTTATGCTTAATAACATCATGTAGCAAAGAGAAGGATAACCACCAGGAGAAATGGATGGTTGATAATGTCAATGCACTTAACGCCATCAAGTCGAATCCGGCATACAAAGAATTAGCATCTCCCGGTAATGAAGGCCATATTTACTATAAAGTACTGCAAGCCGGCGAAGGAAATGATACTATCCGGTACACAAGTTCCGTCAAATGTTATTACAAAGGGTGGTTTGCGGCAGACTATCCACTCTATAACATAACAAAAGGAGACACCTTTGATAAACAATTATTTGATGATGGCCCCCCTACTGCTTTCATAGTCAGTGGCGTTGTAAGCGGATGGAAGACAGCGCTTCAACACATGGTAAAGGGCGATAAATGGGAGGTATGGATACCTTACGAGTTAGGCTACGGAAGAGAAGGCACAACTGATTCTTATACCAAAAAACTAATCGTCCCCGGCTATTCCACCTTAGTCTTTGAATTAGAAATAATCGAGGTCAAACACATAAACGACTCGAATTAATTTTGGTTTTTAAAGTACAGAGCTATAAATAAATTTCACCGAAGTGTTCCGGGCAGTGGTAATTGGGCGAGGGCAGGGCGATGGGACTCCACGTGCATAATAATGGAGGTACAATTCCTTGTCGCCCCTGGCAATACTGAATGCCACAATGGGTTTATACGGAAATTCCGGCCAGTTGATGATGTTTATACTCTGCCGCAATGCCTTCGTCTCCATCTGCTCTGCGACCTCTTTCAACGCCATCTGGTCTAATGCCGGCACGTAAGGTACTTTTAATATGTTCATAATCATCTGTTTATTTAATTATTCCTTGTTGCTGTGTCATGTCAGTTTTGAGATAATATGTAAAAAAACATCCCCCTACCCCCTTCAAAGGGGGAATTTCTTTATCGGATAAATGATCAAATATTCGCCGCTTAATAATTCTTTGGGGCGCTGAAAATGCTTGCCGTTTAGGGAATAATTCTTCACGTTTTCAGGCAGTTCTAACAGGGCGGTACATCCGGGGGGCACGGTCAGTTGAAGGAACAAACTGTCGCTTTTTACTTCCCAATTAACGGTTACCGTTCCGTAAGGCGTTTCCTTCGTTACCTTCGCCCAACTGATACCTGCCGGTATCTGCGGCGAGATGATCACCCGCCGGTATCCGGGATGTTTTTCATCGGGACGGATACCTCCTATCGCCTGATAAAACCACGAACCGATACCGTTGTAACAGTTATGGATACGGCTTCGGTCGCCGTTCCAATGCTCCCAGGTTGCGGTAGCGCCATTTTCTAACATATACAGGTAGCCGGGATAATCTTTCTTTTTGAGCATACTATATACCCAATCCACAGCTTGGTTCTGTATTGCCCACTCTGTCAGGACAGGGATACCTACCAATCCGGTTGACAAATGCCCGCCTTTCTCTTTTTCTGTCATCTCAAATAAGGTATTCGTAACAGCGGTGCGAAGGTTTTTGGGGGTAATCAAAGCCAACATGGGATAAATAAGGTCTATTTGTGAGCCGGTGGCGTAGTTGTTTTTTGAACTGTCAAAAAAGCGTTCATGCACTATCGCCTGAATTTGTTTCTTTTTCTGAGCATAAACTGCTGCATCTGTTTTCTTGCCGAGTGTAGTAGCGATTTTTTCCATCGTGGCGTAACAGACGCTTACAAAACAGTTATTGACGATATCGACCGAAGGTTTTGCTGTCTGGTCGACACCGCGGGGGGTAGCCCAGTCGCCAAGATACCAGTTGCGGTAATCGGTATCGGGCCATTTATCTAACAATCCCTCAACCGAATATTTCTGCACATATTCGAGCCAGTGTTGCATGACCGGATAATATTTTTCTATGAGACGAGAATCGCCGTAATTGATATAGGTATCCCACGAAGCGGTGATGATAAACCCGCACCAATAAGGACCTCCACCGGCATTGTACGGGTTGGGCGCGGTGTGGGGCATGCCGCCGTCCTCGCGGATACAATCCGCCCAAGCCATCATCCAATTGGCATACAACGGCGACAGGTCGAACATCGTCTGTGCGGTTTTTGTAGAGGCATTACCATCGCCGCCATAACCAAGCCTTTCGATCTGCGGACAGTCAATCAGATACCCGCCCAGACTGAGACAGCGCAGCGCATACTGAATCATGTCGTGAACAGCGTTCATTTCTGGGTCGGAACACAGAAACGAGGAGGCATCCTTATAATCGGTATGAATAAGATAACCGCAAATGTCTTTTAATGCAGGTTGAATGGGCAGATTCGATATTTTTATATACCTGAATCCGTGATAATTGAATTTATTCTGAAACACCTCCCCACTTTTTCCGGAGGCGATGTAACGGTCGATTTGTCCCTGTCGTGCCGGTTGTCCGTTGGCTATATGGTCGCCATACTCCAAAACGATTTCTTGCCCTTTCTTTAATTCCGGAAAAGCAATCCTCACCCATCCAGTCAAAACTTTACCCATGTCGACCAACCAACTATCCTGCCCCAGCGGACTGATCTGTACGGGACGTATAACCTGTTGTATCCGGTTGGGTTCGGTCATCCGTGGCGAAACGGCATGTTCCGGTATGTTGATTAATATCGCCTTATCCCAAGCGACAGCATCTATCGATGAGGCGGTAAAATCAGGCAATAGTCTGTCGGCTTCCACACGCTCGCCACCAAACCGGTTGGGACGCCACGTACCGATACCTGTCATTCCGCTTTCTCTGCCATTCCATGTCGCATCGGTGGCTATCAACGTCTCCCAAGTCCCTTTGTTAAGCATATCCAATTGCGCCTTCACAACCGGACCTTCATACGCTACTCCCGGCAGACCCGGCTGATACCACCCGCGTCCCAACATGATTACCAAGTCGTTACGACCCTTACGAAGGTTAGAAGCTACATCATGAGTCACAATTAACGACCGCTTGTTAAATTGAGAGACGGAAGGCGACAGTACCTCTGTTCCAATTTTGACCCCATTGAGATAGACTTCGTGATAGCCTAATGAATTGATATGCAGCTTAGCCCCAACCGATGAGTCGCTAACCTCAAATTGCTTATGTAACAACGGACATTCGGGATTGCCGACCTCAGCAGGTAAACCAATATAAACGCCTTTCCAGTCGGATGACGACAGCAGACCGATGCCAAAAACGGCGATGTCGCTCCAGACCGGCTGCCGACTTTTTTTGTCCCACACCCCTACTTTCCAATAAACCGTCGAACCCGCTTTTAAGGCTTTACCTTTATAGGGTACCATCACCGAAGCGGTCGACTTCACTTTGCCTGTGTTCCACAAATCAGCCTTCCCTTCTTCTAACAGTTGGCTGTCGGTAGCCATTAGTAACTGATAGGCTTTTTGTTGAGCGCCATTCCTGCCGGACAAAATTTTCCAACTCAGTCGGGGCGCTGTGTTATCAACACCTAAGGGATCGGTCAGATTTTCGCAGCGCAAATCAGAGACCCGCAGGTAGTCCGACGATTTAAAGATTTCTTTAATCGCTTTCAGGTATGCGTAACCGTTATCGGTATCCGGTTCCAAGTAACTGCCTTCAGTCCATTCGTTCCAACAGTTGATATTCAAGATTCGCGGCCCGTCGGGAACTGTTAATAACCGCTCTTTAGTCAGTTGCAACGCTGCCTTGAAGTTGGAAGGCGTATTATTGCCCAAAGTATAGGTGAAGGGATAACCCCAGTTCCCCCATTCGTCTCCCTGATAGCATCTCGGACTTGAATCCCATCCCATCGTCACATTGGGAAAATAGGGAACGTTATATGATGACCGGGCTTGGTCCCAATGTTTAAAATAGGCATCGCGGACGTTGTTATAGTCGGTTTGCACCTGCGGCAACCCGGCATGATGTATCCATACGTAAGAGGTAGCCGAATCAAACCCAAGCTGCCGAATCAATTCGGCTATATTGGCAGGCGGGTTTTCGACCGGAAGGACAGGACGGCCCCAAGCGACAAGGTTCCAGTGTACACCTTTCAGTCCGGCTGCTATCGCTTTGTTATGTAGCCGGTTCATCGCCTCCTTCGTGGCTTCGATAGAGCCGAAGTTTTCGACAAACTTTTGTACATCATAAATAGAGAAATAGGCTTTTCCGTCTATCAACCAGTAATTGGGTTTTGTAAAATAATCCCTTATAAGATGGTCGCATATCTCCTCATACCGCTGTGGCGATACTTTTGCAGGATATACTATCCGCTGTTCTGTTCCCCGTTTGTACGGGAAGATGTCAACCCAGTCATGGTTTGCCCACATAAGCGAAAAACGGATGCGGTTTCTGTTTTTTGCCTGCAAAAACCCATCATCTAAGCAGCGGTTCAGGAAAGCGCCGTCTTCATACATATACCAGTCGAAGATAAACACATCGATGCCATGGTCAGCCGCTGCTTCAATTTTTTTTGCCATCACCTTGGGGTCGCGCTCATCGCCATACCCCCAAAGCGGTATTTTAGGCTGCGCATGACCGGCAAATCGGGGTTTGGCAGCTTTGACCAATTCCCATTCCGACCATCCGACGCCTTGGGTCGCTTCGTGACGCGGTTCGCCCGTATGGTAATTGGGGAAATAATAACATGCAACCGTAACAGGTTGGTCTATTGACTTATCAGCCTTCGGCAAACAGTCTGTCAGGCAACAGAAAGCGATAAGAATGCCTGCAATTTTTTTTGTTATTGGATACATAGTTACAGAATTTACATAATTAATATATTTTTTAAAAACATCCCCCCGCCCCCTTCAAAGGGGGAGTGAAGAAGTCGTTTCCTTTGTTATCTACTAAGATAAAGGCGGGGAAGTTTTCTACCTCTATTTTCCAGATAGTCTCCATTCCTAATTCGGGGTAGTCGAGGCATTCCACTTTCTTGATGTTTTCTAAAGCTAAGATAGCAGCCGGTCCCCCGATACTTCCGAGATAAAAACCGCCGTATTTCTGGCAGGCTTCGGTTACTTTTGGGCTACGGTTACCTTTAGCTATCATTATCAGGCTACCGTCCAGCGACTGAAACAAATCGACATACATATCCATACGTCCGGCTGTTGTCGGACCAAACGAACCCGATGCCATCCCTTGAGGCGTTTTTGCAGGGCCGGCATAGTAGATCGGATGGTCTTTGAGGTATTGGGGCAAGCCCTCTCCCCTGTCAATTCGTTCTTTCAACTTGGCATGTGCTATGTCGCGTCCCACAACGATAGTCCCGTTCAACGACAAACGGGTTGCTACCGGATATTGATCTAATTCTTTCAAAATTTCCTTTATGGGTCGGTTCAAATCAATTTGAATCGCTTTATTATCATTGGTTTGACGCCATTCATCCGGAATAAGACGTCCCGGATTTTGTTCCAATCTTTCAATCCAGATACCCTCCTTATTGATTTTTGCCTTGATATTCCTGTCAGCCGAGCAGGAAACACCCATCCCGACCGGACAGGAGGCGCCATGACGGGGCAAACGGATGATACGTATGTCGTGTGCAAAATACTTGCCGCCAAACTGTGCG
This sequence comes from uncultured Tannerella sp., assembly GCA_964442765.1. Lineage (GTDB taxonomy): Bacteria > Bacteroidota > Bacteroidia > Bacteroidales > Tannerellaceae > Tannerella. The sequence continues at coordinate 6,273 of CAYUAK010000020.1, forward strand.
CCCATCCCCATTTTGCAGGCTTCCTTAAAGATTATCTCTTCTAATTCGACATCCCTGAATGCCTGACCACTTTCATTGCCTGCGGTGGGAAGGTCGTCGTAATAATGCGCCGCTGCCAATTTAACGGTTTTCAGATTGAGGTCGGCTGACAAACCGCCGATAACAAAAGCGATATGATACGGCGGACAAGCAGACGTACCCAGCAACTTCATCTTGGCAACTAAAAACGGGACAAGGCTGTCGGGGTTCAACAAGGCTTTTGTCTCCTGAAAAAGGAACGTTTTATTTGCCGACCCGCCCCCCTTAGCGATGCAAAGAAACTGATATTCATCGCCTTGTGTTGCATACAAATCAATTTGTGCCGGCAGGTTACAACCGGTGTTTTTCTCCTCATACATCGTCAGCGGGGCATTTTGTGAATACCGCAGGTTCTCCTCCGTATAGGTCAGGAAAACGCCGCGCGACAGGGCTTCTTCGTCATTGCCTTCCGTCCATACCTGCTGTCCTTTTTTTCCATAAATAATTGCCGTCCCTGTATCCTGGCAAAAGGGCAATACCCCTTTAGCCGACACTTCGGCATTCCGTAAGAAGGTAAGTGCCACAAACTTATCATTTTCGCTGGCCTCGTCATCCTGCAGTATTTGCGCTACCTGCATCTGATGTTTCGTCCTCAGCCAGAACGACACATCCCGAAAAGCCCTCTGTGCTAACTGTGTCAGCCCATCCGCCTCAACTTTCAGTATCTCCTTCCCTTCAAACCGGGAAGTCGAAACATATTCCTTTGTAAGTAAATAATACTCCGTCGTCGCCACGGAGACGGGGGAGTTGGCAGAAATCACTACCGGGACAGAGCTACTCGCCATCGGGACGGAGCAACTGGCCGGAATTGTTAATTTTTTCATTTCTTGCTTAATAAGAGGTTATTCTGTTTAATAATTAGTCCGGTATGGGATAAACCATCGTCCGATTGGCCCATGCTTCATATAATGCAACCATTTTTTTTAGTCTTTCGGGATTGTCAGATGCAACATTTCTCATTTCGGTTCTGTCTTTTTTTAAATCATACAACTCCCAATCGGCATTTCTTCCGGCAGGTTGGACAAGTTTCCATCCGTCGTCGCTCATCAGCGCTTTTTCTCTGAAATGTTCAAAACCGATTACTTTATGTCCTTCCCTTTTGCCATTTTTCAGTAGTGGAGCGATACTTATTCCTTCATACGGAATGATAGAATGACCTTTATAATCTTTCGGATAAACGGCTTTCGCTATATCTAAGCATGTCGCCATGACATCAATGATATGACAGGGTGCATCCACGATGGCGCCTTTCTTAATCCCGATTCCTTTTGGCCAGTGTGCTATCATCGGTGTACAAATGCCACCTTCATACATTTTTGCTTTCCAGAAGCGAAAAGGCATATTCGACACATTGGCCCATTCGGGTCCGAGAGATGCGAAAGTATTTTCCGGTCCGGGCAATACCACCTTGTTCCTTGGATAAATGATAGGTGTACCGTCTCGCAGCATGTCAGGGCGGTCGTTCTCACCTGGCGCAAAATTTTGACACACCTCAGGACTACATCCATTATCTGAAAAAAACAGGATAAGCGTATTACTTAATTCACCGGATGCTTCAAGCGCTTTCAATACTTTTCCAATGCCTTGATCCATTCTGTCAATCATGGCAGCATGAACAGCCATAGCGCGTGAATCCCACTCCCTGTGCACATTCTCATCCCATTCTAAAGCAGATTGGCGGTTGGATAAATAATTGGTATGATATTTAAATATCCCTAACTTCCTCATCCTTTCGTAGCGGGCATTACGTACCACCTCCCATCCATCTTTGTATACATCCTCATATTTTTTTATATCTTCTTCTAAAGCATGAAGTGGCCAGTGAGGCGCATGATAGGATAGATAAATAAAAAATGGTTGCTTCTTATCAGTATAACGATGGATATACGCAACAGCGCTATCCGACAGCGCTATTGTACTGTAGTAGTCTTTAGGCACTTCGCGCACCGGTTCTTCGCCATTCACTAAGCTGAATGGGTCAAAAAAATTGACAACCCCGTAAATTGTTCCATAGAAATCATCAAACCCGCGGTATGTCGGGTAATTTTCTTTCGGAGCAAACTCTTTGTAGAACACGTGATGTGCCAACCACTCCCGCTGGTCGGGTCGCAAAGGCGTCTCTGCAACATGCCACTTACCTATCATACCTGTTTGATAGCCTGATTCTTTCAACACTTCTGCTATGGTCACGCCGTTATGTGTCATCGTTCCCCGATAACCAGGTAGTTTCTGGTCGAAAGTCATCCGTCCGATGCCGGCCTGATGCGGATAAAGACCTGTAAGCATGGATGCCCGTGTCGGACAGCTTCGTCCGGCGTTATAAAAACGGGTGAAACGGACGCCTTGTTGCGCCAATTTGTCCAAGTTAGGCGTCTGGATTTCACTGCCATAACACCCCAAATCCGAAAACCCCAAGTCATCAGCTAAAATCAAAAGGATATTTGGCTTCACACTTTGATAATTCTCAGCATCGCTACAAGCGCTTGTATTTAAAGCAAGCGCCGCCACAACCATCCCCACAGGAACCGAGCAGTTCGCCTTGGGGACGGGGGAGTCTGCGGAAATTGTTAATTTTTTCATTAAGGGTTATTCTGTTTTAATTGCAATAGCCGGGTTTTAAATAGTGAATAATCCTAAACCCTTAAACCTGAAACCAATTTTCTAATTCGCACTTTACCATATAATGGGCGTTTGTCCGGTTTGGTGCAGGTAAGCGTTGGTTTGGCTGAAATGTTTGTTTCCAAAAAATCCTCTGTGGGCAGAGAGGGGGGACGGGTGGGGCGACTGCAACACAAGGTTACAGTTTTCATTTATCATCGCACCTTTTCGTTGTGCATAAGCGCCCCACAAGATGTAAACAAGATGTTCGCGCCTGTTTGCCAAGCGACTGATGACAGCGTCCGTAAAGATTTCCCATCCTTTGTTCTGGTGCGAACCCGCTGAATGTGCGCCTACAGTCAGCGTAGCGTTCAGTAACAGTACGCCCTGGTCAGCCCAACGGGTCAGGTCGCCATTTGTTGGAATGGCTGTCCCCATATCAGACTGTACTTCCTTGAAGATATTGATTAAGGAGGGCGGAAAGGGGACGCCTTCTCTGACAGAAAAACATAACCCGTGCGCCTGCCCCGGTTCGTGATAGGGGTCTTGACCCAATAAAACCACTTTCACCCTGTCAAACGGACAGTGATTGAAAGCATTAAATATCAATGAACCCGGTGGATATACCCTTCCCCTTTCACATGCAACACGCACAAAATCAGTCAGTTGCCGAAAATACGGTTTTTCAAATTCATCAGCCAACTGTTCCTTCCAACTCTCCTCTATTTTTACATTCATACATCATATATTCAAAAGAAGTGGGATGCCTTTTTTCAGGGATACTTTTTGGGTTTTGTCGTTGTATTTTACCTGAATGGTGCAATCGTTAGCGGCAACAAGGGTAGCGGATACCAAGCGGTTATTTTCCCATTTCATATCGACGGTGATATTGCCACGCGCTTTTAGTCCTTTGACTTCACCTTTATCCCAATCTTTGGGGATAGCCGGCAACAAGGTAATCAGGTTTTCCTGATGGCTTTGTATGAGCATTTCCGCGATACCGGCGGTATAGCCAAAATTGCCATCTATTTGAAAAGGAGGGTGGTCGTTGAATAAATTGAACAGGATACGTTCTTTTTGCAGTTCTACCGCTTTGTTCCATGCCCCTTCGCCATCTCCAAGACGGGCATAGAAATTAATAAGCCATGCTTTGTTCCATCCGGGCGAACTGCCTTGTCCTAAGCGGGCGTACTCCTGACGTCTTTCAACGGTTTTTTTTGCCGCTTCAAAAATCGGTTTGTTGGCAGGCGTTATTTCAGAGCCTGGAAACAAGCCAAAGAGTTGAGACATGTGTCGGTGTCCCGGTTCCACTTCTTCGTAATCTTCGATCCATTCCTGTATGATACCGTAGCGTGGACTAACCTTGGTAGGGGGTAGGTCTTTGATAACCGATTGCAGTCGAGAAAGATACTTCTGTTCTTCTTTCAACAGATTGCCTGCTTTGATACAGGCATAAAAAAGTTCCCGTATCAACTGGATGTCTTTTGTTGCGCCATAAGTCAGCATAAATGTTTCACCGGAAGGCAACCGGTAGCGGTTTTCGGGTGAGTTAGAGGGAGCTGTTACCCATTTTCCGTTTTTATCCCGTATAATAAAACCAAGTACAAAATCCGCTGCTTCTTTCATAGTAGGATAAACCTCTCGGAGATAATTCAAATCCTTGGTAAACAGGTAGTGTTCCCACTGATGTAGCACCAACCAAGCAGCCGCCATGGGGTAGGTACCCCACCCTACCCCGTCGGAAATAGCGGTACGACCATACACATCCGTCAGGTGGTTCATCGTCCATCCCGTTGAATTGTAGGTCTTTTGGGCAGTCACCCTTCCGGGAACGCGCAGGGCGTCTATCAGGTTGCTAAAAGGTATCACTGTTTCGGAAAGGTTGCAAACCTCGGCAGGCCAGTAGTTCATCTGAATATTGATATTCGTATGAAAGTCGGAGTTCCATGCTGCATCTAAATCCTGATTCCAAACACCTTGCAGGTTTGCCGGTAAGACGCCCGGCTTGCGTGACGACCCCATCAATAAATAACGTCCATACTGGAAAAGTAAGACCGTAAAACCCTTATCGAAAGCGCCTGCTTTCACGGCTTCCAATCGCTTGTCGGTCGGAAGATTAGCATTGGTATTATCAAACAGGTTTAACGATACGCGGTTGAACATCATCGAATGGTCGGCGATAGATGCTGCCTTCACCGGTTCATACGGTTTGCCTTTCACCTTCGACAGAATGGCTTCACATTTCTGAACCGGGTCGATGGAGCGGTTGAAGTTCAGTTGTTTCATATCATAGTCGGTAGCGGCTGTAAGGTAAAAAACAACTTCGTCGGCATTTTCGACAAACAGGCAGTTGTTTACAGCCGTCAGTTTGCCGCCCTGGTTGTATCCGATAAGTCGGGCGGCAAACTTCATATACAAGCCCGGAGGCGATGAGCTATATCTTGGCATATCAACAATCTGTCCTTTCATCGTGATCTCATTGGCGCCGGTAACGCTGACAGAAACGTCCTGTCTGCGGTTTAGGGCTATTTTGAGGGAGATTTTTCCTGCTTGTTCTGATTTGATTCTGATAGCTATCACGTCGTCAACTGCTGAGGCGAACACTTCCTGCGTAAATGTGACGCCGTCCAACATGAAGGATGAACTAGTTATCCCTGTTTCCAAGTCTAACTTCCGCTGATAATTGGGCGCTGCATCGCCTCTTCTCCTTGTTGCGGTGCCTGCATACGTGATGTTGATTTCTCCTGCCGGCTGGTAGGAACGGATGCGAAGCGGGTCGCTTACCATTTTTTCTTCGGCTACGGCGGCTGCTTTGGCTATCTCACCGTTGAGCAACAGTTGTTGAATAGTTTTCAACGAAGCGCGGGTGTCGGCGTCGGATTCGGTTTTGCAGCCTGCCCATAAACTTTCTTCATTGAACTGTATCGTTTCGTTTGGAAAAGCGCCATAGACCATAGCCCCCAGACGACCATTGCCTATCGGAAGCGCTTGATTCCAATTCTGAGCGGGTTGCTCATACCACAAGGTATGAACCCCCTGCGCAGTCATTGCCAGAAAAATACAGGCAAAATAGGATGTTAAAATTATCTTTTTCATTTTTAAACCACGAATTTTTTAGCCACGAATTACACGTTCTTCTTTTTCGGAACGGAAAAAATTACACGAATAAAAAAATATTAATTATTAATTGTTAATTGTTTATTTGGTTTTATGGTGTATATTTTTTCGGTTCCTTCGTATCTTACGGTTATTGTTTTTTCGGTTGGGTTTTTTGAGCGGATGGTTGCCTGTTTTATCTTGCCGTTGTTCCATGTTATATCCACTTCAAAACCGCCACGCGCACAAAGTCCTTTCACACAACCGGCAGGCCAAACTGATGGCAATGCAGGCAGGAGGGTGATGGTGTTATCGAGACTTTGTAGCAGCATTTCGGCAATACCTGCGCTACCGCCCATGTTACCGTCCAATTGGAAGGGCGGGTGTGTCGAAAGCAGGTTCGGATAGATACCTCCACCGCCTTCCATCCTTGTACCGGTCATTTCTGTCATGTAGATCATCCTGCGAAGTAGTTTGTGCGCCCGGTCGCCATCCTTCAGTCGCGCCCAGAAGTTCACTTTCCATGCCAGCGACCATCCCGTTCCGTCATCGCCTCGTGCGTCAAGGCTAACGCGGGCGGCTTTTGCCAAGTCGGGCGTCGTTTCGGGTGTTATCTGGTTGCCGGGGTGAAGTGCAAACAGGTGCGACACATGTCGGTGCGTGTTTTTGGGGTCGTCTAAGTCTTCTTTCCATTCCTGCAACTGTCCCCAACTTCCGATGCGAGGTTTGCTGATACGGTCGCGAGTGGAGGCAGCCTGTCGTGTAAACTCATCGTTGATACCTAACACCTTTGCTGCTTTCACACAGTTGTTGAGTATGTCCCAGGCTATCTGGTTATCCATCGAAGCGCCGCCCGAGATGGTTCCCTGTTCCGGTGAGTAGGAAGGCGAAGATGACAATGCCCCGTTTTCGTCTTCCGTCAGGTAATCCATCCAGAACAGTGCCGCTTCTTTCATCACAGGATAGGCGCGTTGACGCAGGTAGTCGTTGTCCTGCAAAAAATCATACTGATCATATAAATGTTGGCACAGCCAGGCAGCTCCTCCGGGGAAGTAGCCCCACGGTAGTCCCCAGCCGGGCGCCGTATAGCCGAAGGCGTTGTTCATCGTGTTGACCACCCAGCCGCGTGTGTTGAAAAAATCTTTTGCGCTGACACGTCCCGGCTCAACCAATCCCTCTGTCCAAGCGAGCATTGGCTCGTTACATTCGGCTAAGTTGGTCGACAACGCTGGCCAGTATATCATCTGCATGTTGATGTTCGTGTGGTAGTCGCATGCCCAAGGCGGGTTCACATCCTTGTTCCAACGTCCCTGCAAGTGCGCCGGCATCGTGCCGGGACGCGAACTGCTTATCAGCAGGTAGCGGGCGTATTGGAAGAAAAGCGTTTCGAGGTCGACGTCGTTAGCGCCTTTCTGGTAAGCGATGATGCGCTCGCCGGTGGGGATTTCCTTTCCCTCTTTGAAGCCGTGTCTGCCGACAGGCAGGGGGGCAGGGGGATGTTCTTTTAAATTAGTGCTCACGGATTGAAAATCCGCGCGAGCGGTTAATTGAAGCGATACCCGATTGAAAAGGGTTTGATAATCACGCTTATGCTCGGCAAACAGTTTTTCAAACGAACTGCCTTTCACGCCGGCAAGGATGGCAGGGACAGTCGCTTGCCATCCCGAAGCGCGATAGGTCGGATAACGGTTGGCGTATGCGGTAGCAGATGTCAGTATCAAACTCAGACGTTTTGCATTTTTCACTACTATCTTACCGTCAGAAAAGGTAACCGTTCCGTCCGTATTCAACACATGAATAGCCGTTTGAAAGCCAAGTTTGTTATTAGTAACATGACCTTCGTAGAGGTAGGTGTTGTCGGCAAACGATTCGTTGGTTTTAACATGTGGTGACACATATCTAATCGTATAATCCGTTCCTTTGGAAGCGTTATTCTCCAATTTAAACACAAAAGCGCGTTTTGGATTGGAAGCAAAATATGTCCGTTTATGCTTCACGTTGCCTAACGTATAACTGACAGAAGCCACCGCATCCGAGATATTCAGGTCACGGTTATAATCCGTTGGCTCGCCACTGTCCGATACTTCAATAAAGACATCGCCGGAGGTCTGATTAGCGCCGAAATCGCCAAAAGAAAGTCCTCTTAGACGGTTCATCTCGCCTCTTAACTCCCTGTCAGCTTTCGCATGGGCTTCGTTATATTTATTTTCACGGATAAGTTCCCTAATAGGTTCTAATGCTTTCCATGCCTCCGGACGATTGCCGAAGTTGTATTCTGGATGACTGCCCGGACCGCCTTCCCATAGCGAGCCTTCCGCAAACTGTATCTGTTCGCGTTCAACACCCCCGAAAATCATAGCACCCATATAACCGTTACCGATGGGCAAAGCCTCACGCATCCAGTCGGTTGCAGGCGTTTTATACCACAGTTTTAGCGTTTCGCTATTTTCCTGTCCGCATGATTGCAATAATATCATGCAAGCAATAATAATTATTTGTATAGCTCTGTTCATAACTAATTATTTTGCTTGAAACACATATTCTTTGCCGGCTTCGGTGCCAAGGTCGTATTCCACTGTCGGACGCACACCGGGTGGATTCAACTTTGCCTCTGCCGAGATGATTGGTTTGGGGATGTCGTATGTTTTAAAAAACGGGTTGGGGTTAGCGCCTTGTGCGGGTTTCAGTTCGCCACCGCGCATTAATGCCAAAGGTGTAACAGTGCGTATTCGCAGATTTCCTCCCAGTTGCGATTTGATTTTCAATGTCTTCACTTTTCCGTTCTCCCATTCAATATCCGTCTGGAATCCGCCGCGCGCTCGCAGTCCGGTTATCTTCCCTGTTTGCCATACATCGGGAAGCGCGGGCAGGATATGGATAGCGCCATCATGGCTTTGCAACAACATTTCGGCTATGCCGGCTGTACATCCAAAATTGCCGTCAATCTGGAAGGGCGGATGGGCGTCGAACATATTGGGATAGGTGCCACCGCTTCTTGAGTTGCTTGTCACTAAGCGCAGTTGCTCTGTTATCAACTTATATGCTCGGTTGCCATCCATAAATCGCGCCCAGAGGCACACTTTCCATCCCATAGACCATCCGGTAGCCGGGTCACCGCGATAGTTGAGCGATGTCCGCGCGGCATCAAACAGTTCAGGTGTTCTATAGGGCGAAATCAGGTAACTGGGGTAAACGCCATAGAGGTGTGATACATGGCGGTGCTTGTCATTCGGGTCGTCCCAGTCGTATAACCATTCCTGCAACTGACTAAACTGTCCTATCATCATGGGCGGTATCCGCGAGCGTGCCTGTTTCAAGGTATTGGCAAAATCGGCGTCTATACCTAAGATTTCAGTAGCCGTTATCAGGTTGGTAAACAGTTCGAACACCAGTTGGTTATCCATCGTGATGCCATACCCGTTTGTTACTCCGTTCCGTTTATCGAAAGCATTTTCGGGCGAGTTGGAGGGCGCTATGACTAACCATTTATTATTGGGTTCTTCTACTAAGAAATCTAGCAGAAACTGTGCCGCCCCTTTCATCACCGGATAGACTTCGGATAGATAGTTTTTATCGCCCGAATAGAGATACCTTTCCCATAGATGCTGGCACACCCAAGCTCCGCCTGTAGGCCACATCCCCGGCTGGGCATAATCAATCGGACCGGTAAGACGCCAAATATCCGTATTATGGTGTAGCACCCATCCGCGAGCGCCATACATGATACGCGCCGTTTGTGTACCGGTGACAGCAACCTCCTTCACTAATTGGATAAACGGCTCGTGCAGTTCAGATAAATTGGTCAATTCGGCAGGCCAGTAGTTCATCTCGGCGTTGATATTGACCGTATATTTGCTGTCCCAGGGGGGGCGCATCTGGTCGTTCCATATCCCTTGCAGGTTAGCCGGCTGGTTGCCGGGCTGCGAACTGGAAATCAGCAGATACCGTCCAAACTGAAAATACAACGCCGCCAAATGCTGGTCGTTGGTTTGGGCAAACTCAAAGATACGTATATTCGTTGGTTTTTTGATAGAATCGGTAACGCCCAAATCCAATTGTACGCGGTCGAAATATTGTTTGTAAAAGGTTATATGTTCTTTACGCCAATCCTTAAACTTCTTTTTAAAAACGTTTAACATATAGCTCATTGCCCGCTTGTCGGGGTCGGCGCTGATGTCGTTATAACTGACAAAATTGGTAGCCATAGCTACATATATCGTAGCAGCGTTAGCTCCTGTGACGGTAATCTTTGCCGCCTCGCTTGTCAGCCGCCCCCCTTCGGGAATGATTTTAGCCTGCGCCGTAAACTTCACTTTCCCTTCTAACCCCTCCATGTCGCCGGAGATACCTCGCAAAAACAAAAAATCGTTCTGCACGGATGTCTCACTTTTTTGAGGACTGCTAAATGAGGCAGAGAAGTTGATCTTTCCTTTCTGTGAGGCAGTCAGGCGGACAACGATCACCTGCCCGGTAAAAGCTGCAAAAATTTCTCGTTTATACTCCACGCCATCAACCGTATAACGGGTGGTAGTCAGCGCTGTCGACAGGTCTAATTCGCGATAGTAACGGCTTGACGTTTCATGTCCGGGGAAGGCAAGGTTCAGGTCGCCCACAGGCTGGTAAGCCATTCCGTGATTGGTTTTTGGGATGACTTTTTGGTCAACTAACCGCTGTGCTTCCACATATTTGCCCTCAAACATAAGCCTTCTCACTTCCGGGATGGCTTCTATAGCGTCGGGATTCGCATTGCTGTTCGGCTGTCCCGACCATAGCGTCTCTTCGTTCAACTGAATTTTTTCTAACGCCGGCGTGCCAAAGACCATGGCGCCAATACGTCCATTGCCCACCGGTAAGGCTTCGACCCACCTTTCTGCTGGGCTGGAATACCAAAGTTTCATAAAGTTGTCGTTTGTCGAAGGCCCACAGGCTATTAACAAAAAGAAAACAAGAAAAGAAATGACAAGTTTTTTCATACACAATTCATTGTTGGAGTCAAATTTTCATAGATTTAAAGGCACAAAGATAATAATTCAAGTTAAAATAATTATCAATTCAAGTTTTTTTTATACTTTTGCATCGTTTTTCGCGGTCATCCGCTAATAATTTACCGGCCCCGTAGCTTAGTGAATAGAGCGTCAGATTCCGGTTCTGAAGGTCGTGCGTTTGAATCGCACCGGGGTCACAAGGCTAAATATCAATTAATTAAGAGGATATCATGAGAGCTATTTTAAAGCAATTCATATTGCCCGACGAACAGTCCCAAAAATCATTTATACAGCTTCTAAAAAACTATGGCATAGCGTTGTTTTTGGTGGTTGTTGTCAACACATCGCTAGTTGTGCCGGCTGACGAGGGTATTATTTTCGGCCTATGGGACTGTCAGATGTTTGCAACAGGCAGCGGGCGTGTCTGTCTTTTTGACAAAGCGGGTAATATCGTCCGAACTGCTCCTACCGGCAATAATGCCGATGCCTGGTATCTCGAAAATGGGAACTTTCTTTTTGCCGACGGTAATATTAAGGAGTATGATTCGCAAGGCCGGTTAGTATGGTCGTTCTCTCCGGAGGTGCAGGAGGGGGGCGGTGCCTATTCGTGCCAGCGGTTACCAAATGGTAACACAGTTATTGGCGAGAATGCTTCCGGTCGTGTTGTCGAAGTGGACAGTAGCGGTAAAATTGTCTTTACCCTCGACACCCATCCTGCTACCCAGAACGCGCATGACCGGATGCGGATGTGCCGCAAACTGCAGAATGGCAATTATTTAGTTTGCTTGAAGGGCGATATGAAAGTCAAAGAGTTCAAGCCGGATGGCACTGTGGTATGGGAACATACGTTCAAGAACATCACCTTCGCCGCTGTTCGTCTGCCTAACGGCCATACAATGGTTTCATCACTCGACCAGGTGACAGAGGTCACACCCGACGGGAAAGAGGTGTGGGAGTTTAAAACGAGCGACCTGCCGGAACTTGGCCTTCGTAATTTTTGCGGGCTGCATGTACTATCAAACGGAAACATTGTTATCGGCAATTATGCGGCCTACGACAAAGAAGGAAAAGGCGTCGGAATGTTCGAGATAACACGCGACAAAAAACTCGTTTGGGCGTATGTATCACCAGGTCGCAAAGACAAAAGCATGATGGGCGTACAGAAGTTAGATGGCGATTTCAACCCGATGCGCTAACCTGAAAAATTTGCCACCTCACACAATTTTAGCCTTTCTTTTACGTTTTTTAAAAATAAACCTCTTTTATTATGAACGTAAAAATCTTTGAGCCCAGACAATTGTGGACGGTATTTTTTATCGTCATAGCCGCTGGTATTATCATTGCCACAGTTATCGTTTCCAACTCATTTAGCGCAAAGTTGGCGCAGGATGAACGAAGTAGGGTTGAGATATGGGGCGAAGCCACCCGTTTGCTTTTAACGGATTTGGATGATGCGACGTTAATAACGAACCTCATCCTGCATATTTTGAACAGTAACAATTCTATTCCGGTTATTGTATGCGACGATAGTGGTGAAGTAACCGCTTCTGCCAACATCGAAACCCCAGAAACAACTACAGCGGAGTTTTTTCAGAAAAAAATAGCAGAATATAAATCTAAGAACCAACCGTTTGTCATCAATTTACCAAGCGGAAATCAATACCTTTATTATGATGAATCCCTTGTCCTGAAAAGGCTTATGATGTACCCCTATATCCAACTGACGGTTGTTTTTATTTTTATCTTAGTCGCTTTCTTCGCCCTCGTCAGCGCCCTGAAAGCGGAGCAAAACAAAGTATGGGTAGGGTTATCCAAAGAAACAGCCCACCAGCTCGGGACGCCTATCTCATCTCTCATGGCTTGGGTTGAATACCTGAAAACGAAAGAAGTAGAGAATACGTACCTGAATGAAATGGGAAAAGACGTCAAACGGTTGGAGATAATCGCTGACCGTTTTTCAAAAATCGGGTCAAAACCCGAATTGTTACCTCTCGATATTAACCATGCTATCCAGACTGCATACGATTATATGCAAACGCGCGTATCGTCGAAAGTAATCATCAGCGCCGAACTGCCTGAAACGCCTTCACAAGTCCTGATGAACGAATCTCTTTTCTCATGGGTCATCGAAAACCTGACCAACAATGCCGTTGATGCCATCGGAGGTGTAGGGAGCATTAAATATCAGGTTATTAACAACCGAAAAAACATCTACATTGACGTGTCGGACACAGGGAAAGGAATACCTAAATCCCGTTTTAAAACTATTTTTAACCCCGGCTATACCACGAAGGCCAGAGGTTGGGGGTTAGGTCTTTCGCTTGCTAAACGGATCATTGAGATTTATCCTGGCGGCAAGATTTACGTAAAAAGCTCAGATATAGGCAAAGGCACCACTTTCCGGATAGAACTCCGAAAATACCAATAAACACTGTCGATAAAAAAACCTGGTCTTTCAGCACAGAGACACAAAGAACACAGCGTTTCACAGCGCATAGATTGCAAAAAAATATAAGGGTTATTTATTGACAATTCCTAAGATTTTTCCCCGAAAAGGAGGGTACGAATGAGAAAAACCGTTTTTATATGTCTGACTGTCATCATTTCAAGTTTTTCCTTTGCACAAAATAAGGAACTGATAAACGACTGGCGAGCCGAGCGAAGGGACAGTATCCGCGCGGTGATTCGAGAACGAATGTATGATTTTGGCCCCAACTATAACGCCGACAGCGTGCGCAAAGAAATTGAAAGCGTGAATTACTTCACTTTGTTTAAAGACAATTATTTCATCGGCGGAACCGTGTTAGGGCATAAAATGAAAGCCAGTAACTCGAACATCAAATTTCAAATTAGCATTAGCCAACGCTTGACGAAAAGTATCCTCCCTTTCGACACCTATCTTTTTATTCACTTCTCACAAAAAACGATTTGGAATGTGCTGGAAAAATCGCTTCCAATGTACGACATTAATTTCAATCCGGGCATTGGACTTGGACATCTTATTATTCACAAAAACAGATATATAGGACGGGCAATACTTATGCTCGAACACGAATCAAACGGGAAAGATGACCTGGCTGATAGAAGCTGGAATAAAGTATCTTTCGGCATTAACGTGATGGTTAACAACAACTTCGATGCACAACTCAAACTGTGGGTTCCAATTATTGATAGCGAAAACAACCGCGATATAGTAAAGTATAAAGGTATAGGACATTTCGGCCTGAACTATTACAGCAACAGCAAACGGTTTCATGCTGGCCTGCTGACCTCTATCCACACCAAATCTTTCGGTTTTAATACGCAATGGGAACTATCCTTAAAATTGGATAAACGTGATAATCAATACCTTTTTATTCAATACTTCAACGGATACGGAGAAAACTTATTAGATTATAATCGTCATAATAGTGTCCTGCGGTTAGGTTTCGCAATCAAACCCCGTGATTTCACTATCTACTGACCACTAAAGTCGGGATGAGACGACTCGAACGTCCGACCTCCACGTCCCGAACGTGGCGCGCTAGCCAACTGTGCTACATCCCGGTGAATAGTTATTAGGTTTCAGGATTTGGGGTACAGGGCTTTGAAGATCCTTACTTCTTATAACTATTCGGGCGCAAAAGTACAACATTTTTTGAAAACAACAATAATTTACTACTTTTTTATTTCCCCCAACTTAAATTGCTTCGAAAATTGTAAAGAAAAAAACATATAAATCTTGTAAAAAATAATGATAAAGGAAATTTTTAGCCGTAACGAACTACTTGTTGGACAGCATGCTATGGAAATAATTAAGCAAGCGCGCGTCATCTTGTTCGGTTTGGGAGGAGTTGGCAGTTGGTGCGCCGAAAGCCTGATACGCTCAGGTATCGGTCATCTGACAATTGTCGATTCAGATTGCATTAGCGCATCGAATATCAATCGTCAGTTACCGGCAACGGTTGATACCATCGGACAATCCAAAGTGGAAGTATTGAAAACACGCCTCCTCTCTATCAACCCCTACTCGGACATTTTGGCAATTCAAACCGCTTACACAGCCGAGACCAACCACCTGTTCTGTCTTGATACACACGATTATATCGTAGATGCTATCGATAGTTTGGGACACAAAGCCGCCCTAATCATCAATGCCACAAATACTTCCGCTACTTTATTTTCAAGTATGGGCGCTGCGCTCAAATTAGATGCCTCCCGTATCCGAACGGCTGAGTTTTGGAAAGTACAAGGCTGTCCGATGGCTGCAGCGTTACGTCATCAATTCAAAAAAAACACGATGCCGGCCAAACAATTCTTCTGTGTTTACAGCGATGAGGCGCTTGCTAATAAAGGCATTTCTTGCATATCTTCGTCCGTTTGGGACGAAAGAAAAGCCCGTATCAATGGCGCCTTTGTGCATATCACCGCTATTTTTGGCTTTACCCTTGCCGGCTTAGTCATTCAGGACATTATTGTCAAGGGGTGATGAAACTGAACACGATACTGCGAATTTTGTTAAATTTGTACATTGTTGCCGTTGATACCTAAAGGCGTGTTGGTTATGCCACTGTTGGCGGGGACGAATGTGAAAGGTACAACCGCTGGGATGCCGTTGTTACTTTTTATTTGTCAAGGCAAAGATTATCATGAAGGCCGTCGCTATCAACGCCATGACGGAGCCGAAATAAAACGGCGCGGCCGAACTGACCTTGTCATACAGCAACCCGGCTATCAGGCTTGCCGGTAGGAGTGTGACACCCAATACGGCATGGTAAATACCGAAGCCCGTTCCCCGTAATTCCTTGTGAACAATATCCGAAATCATCGCTTTCTGACTCCCGTCAACTAAAGCGCTATATAAACCGTACATCGCAAACAACCCAATAAAAATGGAAATGCTGTTGAACCTGCCAAATAGATAATAGGTAAGGGCATATATCAAAAATCCGGGAATAATCAGACGTACACGCCCAACCCTGTCGGACAGTTTGCCGATAGGGATAGCCAATATAACCGATACCATATTAAATATCATATAAACAAAAGGAATATAGGCCGTCTTAATACCTGTCTCGGTTGTTTTCACTAACAGTAAGGCGTCGGCTGAGTTGCCAAGAGTAAAAACAAAGATGATAAGCAGGAAAAAGTAAAACTTGCGAGGCAGGCTTCGGAACGATATTTTCGTTACCGTACTATGGGTGGCTTTGGCTTCTTTTATAAAAAAAGCAATCGTGATAACGCCTAATATGGAAGGTATAGCGGCAATCAAAAAGATACTCTTATAATCTAAACGGAAGAAATAAAGCAGTAAAAAGGCGCTCAGTGGGCCAATAATAGCGCCGCTGTTATCCATAGCCTTATGAAAACCAAAATTTCTTCCCGCATCTTTTTTTGCTACCGAGCCACTAATCAGGCTGTCGCGCGGTGCAGCCCGTAACCCTTTACCGACACGCTCTATAAAGCGATAAATCAGCACCTGTACCGGTACGCGTACCAGCGCATATAAGGGCGTCACTAATGCGGTAATCCCATATCCTATCAACATAAACGGCTTATTCTTACCTATTCGGTCGCTCCAGTATCCCGATACAACTTTGATAAGTGATGCCGTACTCTCAGCAATGCCTTCTATTAATGCAATCGTCGTTTTCGTCGCGCCTATCGACATCAGGAACATCGGCATGACGCTATATATCATCTTTGTTGTCGTGTCGGTAAAGAAACTGGTCAGGCCTGTGAAAAAGACGTTTCGCTCTAAACCGAAAAATTTCTCTTTTTTCATCTGTTAATTTTTTAAATTCACCATTTGAACGTTCCTTTTAAAATTTATCAATGAATCTGTTTCGCTTGCGGAACAAATGGGGGCAGTGGGATGTGGGGATGTGGAGATGTTCATAATAATCGTTTTGCTTGGTGTGCTTATTTAAATTAGCTAATGGATATTTCATTATAACTTCAGGAAATTTGCATGCAAAGATACAACTAATTATTAAAAAATTTGGTATTTTGGAAAAGAATTGTCACCTTTGCATAACCAAAACTGATTATTTTTTAAAGAATATGGAAAAAGAAAGTGAATTTAGATGTTTACTGGCATCATACGGAATTCCGAATGATGTTCAGATTCTCAAGGTGCTGAGAGGTGAAGGCGCCCCGGTTGTTTTGTATGGGGCAAGTGAAGATGTAGCCGATCCGATAGCTAAAACGCTATTAAAAAATGGCATCAAGGTGAGTATGATTTTATATGATGACGAAACACCTGTCTTGACCAATTCTTCTCTGTACCTGAAAGATGTGGAAAAAGTACATACGAAAGACATCGACAAACGGGTTCAGGGTTATCATTTAGTCATTGGTTTTGTAAAGGGTTATAAGTTATTTAATGAACTTATTGCCAAGTTAAAATACGTCTATACCGTCTCCTACCTTTCCGAAATTTTTGATATGGAGACTATTACGCATGATTTTATTTTTGATCATTTTTATTATCTGCAAGATTTCTATGACCGATTGGGTGATGAGCGTTCCAAAGAATCACTTATTGCCTATCTGAAAAGTAAGATATGGCAAGACATGAAGTTTCTACCTCCGGTTTTTGACAGGGACATGTATTTTCCGAAAGGGGTTTTTGAGCTTACACATCATGAATCATTCTTTGATTGCGGCGCTTATGTTGGAGATACGATTGCTGCTTTTCTAAAAGCTACCGGCGGGGCATATCGGCGTATCTGGGCATTAGAGCCGGATAACGCTAATTATCAAAAGCTGACGCAGTATATCAAAGGAGAAAAGCTATCAAAAATTGAGGCAATAAGCAAAGGCGTTTACAGTAACTCCGGAACGATGCCGTTTCAGGAAGCGGGAACGATGCTCTCTAAGCTATCCGAGAAAGCCGAACACACCATCGAAGTAGATACGATAGACCATATCGCAGCCGGGAAAAAAATCACGTTTATCAAGATGGATGTCGAAGGCGCAGAGCTGTTAGCATTGATGGGTGCCGAGCAGACAATCCGCAAATACAAACCCATCTTAGCCATCAGTATATACCACAAAAAGAACGACCTGTTAGATATCCCCGCCTACCTAAAGAAAATTGTTCCCAAATACACCTTTTACTTCCGCACCCACAAGAAGTTAGCCATCGACTCCGTTCTTTACGCCGTAGTAAAAAAGCGACGCAGAAAAATGCTTAACCACAAAGAGAATAAAGAAAATTCACAAAAAACACAATGTTCTGTATGACAGTCTATTTTCTTTGTAAACTTTGTGTCAACTTTATGTACTTTGTGGTTTAAAACATTTTTCGAAATGGACGCATAGATGGATAATTTTGTAAGTTCAATTAGTAAATGCAACTTTTTGGGGTGCAATTGCAGTCAGATTTTTTCAGAAGAAAGAGACAGCAATTCAGATTCAAAATAACTCATCCTGATACACAGCATATTATGATTATCGAAAAAAAATAATTTTCCGGATATTTTTGTTAATGTCATTGTATAATTGATATTTTTTATTACCTTTGCGGCGAATTTTTAAATGATATGATTATGCAAGACATTAAAGACTATTTTTGTACACATCCCAACTGCAAGTATTACGGAATGCGGGGTTCGGGCAATCTGGTAAAGGCCGGTACATACACCCAAAAGGGTTCGGGCGAAAAGAAACAAATGTTGAAGTGTACCGTTTGTGGTACCCGTTTTTCGGAAACACAGAGTTCCCTTTTTGTTGGTTGTCACTATAATGAACAAACTATCAGGAACATCATCATTAGTGTAGCCGGCGGTAATGGTATCAGGGCGACAGCAAGAAATTTGCATTTAAGCAAGGACAGAGTCAACCGTATTGTTCTAAGCGCTTGGGCTTATGCTGACAAGACGCTGTCAAACCTGCTTCGTTCACTTCACTTGAAAGCGGAACAGTTAGACGAGTTCTGGTTATTTATTCAAAAAAACGCCTCCAGGAAGCGTTAATATTACAATTATAATATGACAAGCATGAAAAGCGGTCAAAAAAAAACGCAAAACGGAAGCAAAAAGAAAGGTTGGTGAGGTTCAGGAAAGCTAAGAAGGAATCACTTCCGTCAAAAGATAGAGCAAAGATTGTCCTTTGGCAAATAAAAACAGTATTACATTGTCATTTCCCTGGTTTGAAAGAGCAACTAAAATCCCTTCCCGATCCGCGTATTGGCGTGGAATACAGTATTGAAGAACTGGTTATGGCAGCTATCGTTCTGTTCCTGATGAAGTGCGATTCGCGTAACGATTTTAACAACAAGACAAGCGACAAACAGTTTTGTAAGAACTACTATAAAATGTTCCGGATATATGCTCCGGGTATGGATGCAGTGAACAATCTCTTTGAAAAAATAGAGCCCGATTTATTTGAACAAATTCGTTGTCAACTGATTAGCAATTTGATCGAGAAACGCGTTTTTCATAAACTTCGTTTTTTTGAAGGTTGTTTTTTTTGTATTGCCATTGACGGTACCGGTTTCTATAACTGGGGCGCCAACCCACCGGAATCTATCCGTCCATATGCGCTAAAAAGGGAAACTAAAAAGGAAACCGAAAAGGAAACCGAAAAAAAATCAAAGAAGAAATCAAAAAAGAAGTCTGAAAAGGAGCCTGAAAAGGAACTTGAAAAGGAACCTGAAAAGGAATCCGAAGGCGGCAAGGTGAGTTATTGCACTCAGGTACTGGAAGCCGTGTTAGTTTGCAACAACAGAATGGTCATTCCGCTGATAAGCGAATGGATTGCCAACGATGGCGAGAAGAACCG
>CAYUAK010000021.1:0-1731 GCA_964442765.1 uncultured Tannerella sp.
GGCACTGGTAACAAATTATTGCACGACCTACTGATTAGTGATAAAATAAAGGAAAGAGCATAAACAGGAGGAAAAAGGAATGAACTGCAAACACTGTGGCAGCGATAAAACAAGAAAGAATGGCGTAAGTAAGGGATATCAACGGTATGTGTGCAATAACTGTAAGCGAACATTTTCCGGGACTCCGGCAAAGTACAGTGAAAAAACGAAACGAATGGCTGTATGGATGAGCCTGAATGGTGTTGGTATTAGAAAAATCGCATTGTTGCTTGGCACAAATCATGTCAATGTTTTGAACTGGTTAAAGAAAGCTCATGAAACAATGCTTAAATCTTTGGAAAGTTCTCAATCCGATTACTCAGAGGAAGTTGACATAATTGAGATGGACGAAATTTACACGTTTGTTAAAAAAAAGAGCAACGCTATCCGGTATGGACTGCTTATTCTCGACGGTCAGGGCGTGTTATTGCGTTTGTGATTGGTTGGGGGTTGAGAGCAGCGATGGCTCTTTATCGCCTAGTTAAGCGGTTGAGACCCAATATTGACCATATTTACACAGACGCTAATAGCTGCTATGATGTTGCATTTGCCAGGATGAAGATTACAGAACCACATACGATGACTAAGGCGGAAACGCACTTAATAGAAAGTTCAAACAGCAGTATTCGTGATAACCTTACTCGCTTCAACCGCAAAACAAAGCGCGTTTCCAAATCAATTGATATGCTTCGCATCGCGCTAGATCTATTCATCCACAAAAACTTGTTTGTGTTGCAATAATTTGTTACCAGTGCCTTTATAAAGGGGGTGGCAGGCGTTAGGCTGCCGGGGGTTTTAAAATCGCGCGTAGCGCGCACCTTAGCTCCTCACTCCTAATTCCTAACTCCTCATTCTAAACATTAGTTATTACTTAACCCAATCCGGAGATCCAGTATGAGCAACCCCAAAGTAAGCGCGTGCATAGTTACACATAAATGCTACGACGACTGCCGCGAAGCGGTGATCAGTCTGTTTGAACATACAAAAAATGTCGATTTCACGCTCTACATAGTCGACAACAATTCCAAAGACGGCTCGCTTGAAAAACTTAAAGCCGAATTCCCTCAGATCGTCGCGATACAAAACGGCGACAACAAAGGCTTCGGGCACGGGCACAATACGGTTGTTCCCCTGATCGAAAGCCAATATCACGCCGTTATCAATCCCGACGTCGTCATCGACCAAAACATTCTAAAAGAGTTGGCCGATTATCTTGCCCAAAACGAGGATATCGGCGTCGTCACTCCAAAAATACTGTTCCCGGACGGCGGGGACCAGCAACTGCCCAAGCGCGACCCGTGTTTTTTATCGCTTTTGGGGCGGCATATGTTCAAGAAGAAACTCAAACCCGTTGTAGAGCATTATCAGATGCTCGACGAAGACCTGTCCAAACCCATTGACGTTGAATTCGCGACGGGATGCTTTTTTGTGATTCGCACCGGTTTGTTTAAAGCTCTCGGCGGTTTTGACGAACGCTGGTTTATGTACTTTGAGGACATGGATATAACCCGGCGCGCGCGCGCGGCAACACGCGCAGTCTATTACCCGTACGCTTACGTATATCATAAATGGGAACGGTCGAGTTCACGCAAATTCAAATTTTTTGTTATACTGGTATTAGGTATGTTTAAGTATTTTGCAAAATGGGGCTTTCGGTACAGCTATAAGCCCGGAAAAAATAAAGACTGAGGG
>CAYUAK010000022.1:0-5427 GCA_964442765.1 uncultured Tannerella sp.
AGTTATTATTCCCAAATAAAAAAATTGTCTTTTCTCAATTTATTATTACCTTTGCGCCCTTAAAATTGTAAGCATGTTATTACCTGAATATATTTTTGAATGCAGTTGGGAGGTTTGTAACAAGGTTGGAGGCATCTATACCGTCTTATCCTCCAAAGCGTTCACACAGCAGAGGAAATTCGCTGACAAACTGATATTTATCGGCCCTGACTTAGTCAATTCCCCTGCTGATTTCATAGAGGACCAGTCGCTTTTTGAAGATTTGAAGAAGTCTTTACCGGATACTTTACAGATAAAAACAGGTCGGTGGTCGATACCCGGCGAGCCGGTGGTTGTCCTGGTATCATTCAAATCATTTTTCGACAGAAGGGATTTTATCCTCTATGAGATGTGGGATATGTTCAAGGTAGATTCGTTGTTTGGCGATGACAGCTACGTCGAAGCCTGTATGTTTGCGTGTTCAACGGGAGTATTTATCGAACAGTTTTATCATTTTTACAACCTAAACCATTGTAAGGTAGTCGCTTTATTTCATGAATGGATGCTGGGGATGGGCGCGCTCTACCTGCATAAACAAATACCGGCTATCGCCACCATTTTTACCACCCATGCCACAACGACAGGACGCTCTATTGCCGGCAACTACAAACCGCTATACAGTCACTTAACGGCTTACGATGGCTGTCAGATGGCGCGCGAGCTACATATAGTAGCCAAACATTCGTTAGAAAAACAAACTGCTCTGCATGTCGATTGTTTCACAACCGTCAGCGAGATTACCACCTCCGAATGTACACAACTGCTTGGTAAAACGCCCGATGTAGTAACGCCTAACGGATTCGAGAAAGGGTTTGTACCCGAAGGCGAAGTCTATACCCACAAACGTTTGGAAGCGCGCAGTCTGCTGCTAAAGGTAGTTAGCAAATTGACAGGATGCCCGTTACAACCTGACACTTTCCTGATTGCAACAAGCGGACGATACGAGTTTCGTAACAAAGGCTTGGATGTGTTCATAGATACGATGAACCTGCTACGCACTTCTGATAGCCTTCCTCGCGATACCGTCGCTTTCATCTTAGTACCGGCTTGGGTTCATGCGGCAAGAGCCGACCTGAAATATTGTGTTGATAATGACTATCAGTCGGATAAGGCGTTGCAGACGCCGTTCTTAACCCATTGGATTCATAATATGGACGACGACAGGGTTACCAATTTAATCCTTTCGTCCGGATTCACTAACACAGCGTCCGACAGGCTGAAAATTGTTTTTGCGCCGTGTTACTTAGATTCGTTGGACGGTATTTTCAATAAAAGCTATTACGACCTGCTTATTGGCATGGACGTGACTGTTTTTGCTTCCTACTACGAGCCATGGGGATATACCCCCTTAGAAAGTATCGCCTTCGGTATTCCGACTATCACCACCAACCTTGCCGGCTTCGGTTCCTGGTCGCAATCGCTTGTTTCAGGGAAGGATATCCGGGAGGGAATTTCTGTCGTTAATCGAACAGACGATAACTATGCAGAGGTGATAGAAAAAATTTCCGAGCAACTGCTAATGCTTATGAATGCGGAGGATAAGGCCATTCGACAGAAATGCTTCAGGCTGGCTGAACATTTTGAGTGGGAGAAGTTTATAAGCTATTACTACACGGCATTCGACTGGGCGCTTAGTCTAAAACTATGATTTATTTGATTTTTATGATTAATATAATTTTCAATTTATTCATAGCATCCCCCTGCCCCCTTCCTCCTATCCATAGCATCCCCCTGCCCCCCTGCCTGTCGGCAGACACAGCTTCAAAGGGGGAGTATTAAAAATTCAAGCTAATAAATATGAAAGTTCCATCATTAAACGCAAACGAACCGGTTTGGAAAGATGTACATTCCAAATCCAAATTACCTCGTCCATTAGAAACGCTCAATGAAATCGCCACCAATCTATGGTGGGTATGGAATCATGAAGGCGCCAAATTATTCGGCGAGATAGACCCCCAATTATGGAAAGCCTCCGAAGGCAATCCGTTACAGTTACTTCAACGGTTATCCAACAAACGTATAAACGAAATACTTGGCAATAAAGAACTTATGGAAAGGATTCAATCCGTATACCGGTTGTACAAGACCTATATGGATGCCGAGCCTGACCCTTCCAAGCCTTCTATTGCATATTTTAGCATGGAATATGGACTAACCAACGTACTGAAAATCTACTCAGGAGGGTTGGGTATCCTGGCCGGCGACTACCTGAAAGAAGCGAGCGATTGTAACATCAACCTTACCGCTGTCGGCTTCCTTTACCGATATGGTTATTTTACACAATCGCTGTCGATGAATGGCGAACAGATTGCCAATTATGAACCCCAGGATTTCGCTTCGCTTCCGGTAACGCATGTAATGACTTCTAAAAACGAACCGCTTATGCTCGAAGTGCCATTTAATGGTTATTCGGTTTATACAAATGTGTGGAAAGTAAGCGTCGGACGTATTGAATTATACCTATTAGATACGGATATCCCCGAAAACAGCGAGTGGGATCGTACCATTACCCACAAGTTGTATGGGGGCGACTGGGAGAACCGTATGCGGCAGGAATATCTGTTAGGGATTGGCGGTATCTTGTTATTGAATAAGTTAGGCATTAAAAAACAGGTGTATCACTGCAACGAAGGTCATGCTGCCTTAATCAACGTGCAACGGTTAGCTGACTATATTCAGGAGGAAAAACTTGATTTTAACGAAGCGCTCGAAATCGTGCGTGCCTCAACCTTATATACGGTTCATACCCCCGTTCCTGCAGGTCACGACTATTTCGACGAATCGTTGTTCGGCAAGTACATGGGACATTTCCCGCAGTTGTTAGGTATCACTTGGCAGGATTTTATTGACATGGGGCGCACGAACCCCGGTAGCAGTGAGAAGTTTTGCATGAGCACCTTTGCGCTGAACACCTGTCAGGAAGCTAACGGGGTCAGTTTGTTACATGGTGAGGTGTCACGCGAAATGTTTGCTCCGCTATGGAAGGGTTATTTCCCACAGGAACTGCATGTTGGGTATGTTACAAACGGCGTACATCTGCCCACATGGATGGCAACCGAGTGGAAAAAATTCTGCTATCAGTATTTTGACGACGACTTTTTCAACGACCAGTCGAATAAGACCAAATGGGAAAAGATACAACAGACGCCAAACGCCCAGATATGGGAGATACGGAAAGCCTTGAAATTTAAACTCATCGAGTATATAAAAACGCAGTACAAAGAAAACTGGCTTAAGAACCAGGGCGACCCGTCGAAAGTGGTCAATGTCCTCAACCGGATCAATACCAATGCGCTGCTGTTCGGGTTCGGACGCCGGTTTGCTACTTATAAGCGTGCGCACCTGCTATTTACCGACTTAGAGCGTCTTTCCAAAATCGTTAATAACCCCCAATTTCCGGTACAGTTTGTGTTCACCGGCAAAGCGCATCCTGCAGACGGCGGCGGTCAGGGCTTAATCAAACACATCGTAGAGATTTCCCGTCGCCCCGAATTTCTGGGTAAGATTATCTTCCTCGAAAACTATGACCTGCGTCTTGCCCGCCGCCTTATTTCGGGCGTTGATGTGTGGATAAACACCCCAACGCGACCGTTAGAAGCCTCCGGTACTTCGGGCGAAAAAGCCGAGATGAACGGGGTTCTCAATTTATCCGTCCTCGACGGCTGGTGGTATGAAGGCTACCGCGAAGGGGCGGGATGGGCGCTGACCGAAAAACGGACCTACGAAAATCAGCAGTACCAGGACCAGTTGGATGCGGCAACGATTTATAACATGCTCGAAAATGAAATCATTCCCCTCTATTTTGCAAAGAACACAAAAGGGTTTTCTCCGGAGTGGATTCAATATATCAAAAACTCCATGTCGCAAATAGCCCCCGACTATACGATGAAGCGAATGTTAGACGATTATATAGCGCGTTACTACAATCAATTAGCAACACGCGCAGCCATACTGGCAGATAATAACTTCGCCGAAGCCAAAAAAATGGCCGAATGGAAGAAAGAAGTGGCCACACATTGGGATTCGTTTGAGGTTGAATCGATTAACTATCTTACTAAATCGTTGTATCAGCATGTCGTTGGCGACGAATATACGATAGACATCGTCATCGACCGAAAGGAGTTGCAAAGCCAGCTCGGAATAGATTTGGTGGTTGTTCGTGAGAACCCTGAGAACCACAAGATTGAATTTGTCTCATCGCAGCCTTTCCAACTAAAGAAAGAAGAAGGCGCCAAGTTATATTTTGAACTTAAAAACACCACCTCCGAGATAGGTCACTTAAAAGTAGGCGTCCGCATTTACCCCTACAACGAGAACTTGCCCCACCGCATGGATTTCGCCTACGTCCGATGGATAGAGGAATTATCGGATTTGTGATACTCCCCTTTCAAAAGGGGTAGGGGGATAGGGAAGTCAGGGAAGTAACACCTTCCACGAAATGACATCCTAAATCAAAATTTTTTTTCTTTTTTTTTCTTTTTTTAAAAAATTACTTACCTTTGTCGCCCATTAAAAGAATTTAAATAGAGGCGAAGGCATGAAATATTTATACCTGAAAATACTTGTCCCGGCGGCGTTATCTTTTTCGCTTCTATCCGATGTGAAGGCACAATTGAATGGCAGACTGTCGCTTTCATTGGTTATTGATACGCTGGCATTGGATGCGCCGGCAGCACGGATACAACATTTGAACTATGAAAACGACCTTTTACAGTTTGAAAACTACAAAAAAGGCTTCCTGCCATCTGTTTCTGTCAGTATGTCACCCGTCAGTTTCAACCGTTCCATCGTCAAACTTCAACAGGCGACCGACGGGTAATACAATTATGTCGAAGATTATTCAAGCAGCAGCGCCGGCTTATCCATACAGCAAAAAGTGCCTTTCACCGGCGGCACACTAAGCGCAAACACGAACCTGAACTACCTAAACGAACTGTCGCGCAACCGGCACAGCTTCAGCTCAACCCCTTTTTCTGTCAGGTATTCGCAACAACTGTTCGGCGACCGTAAAACCATGCGGATGGAGAAAACCATCGAATACAAACGCAATGAAGAAAATGTAAAAAAATACATCGCCGCCATTTCCGCCATCCAGCAAAAAACGCTTGGATTGTATATGAACGCCTTCCTTGCTTCTTTAGAAAAGTCGCTTGCTTCATCAAACAGATTAGCGACAGACAGCCTGCTGCGCTTAGCAAAAGTACGGAATGAAAACAGACGGATAACCGAAATAGACTTCAAACAGATAGAACTGCAGGCTGCCAATAATGAATATTTAGAAGAAAATGCGCTCAAAAACTTTGAAGACGCCGTCAGAAATCTGATATCATACCTTGGCATAGACATAGCCACTATTCCGCTTGTCACCGTTGATGTTCCCGCTTTTAC
>CAYUAK010000023.1:0-3203 GCA_964442765.1 uncultured Tannerella sp.
AATTGGCGGGACAGGAATAGAAAAAAAGAAAATGGAGTTCAGAACTTTTATTCCTGCCACGACCAACCGGATAGCTACGTACATCAAAAACTATAATAACGAAACCGTTTATTTCACGTGGGAAAAAGTTCCGGATTATATGACCATTCAAGCGCCCGATTCGTTGAAAGCCGATTGGCCGGGCGAGATTATCTTTGCCATAAACGGCGCTAAAACCACCAACAAACGCGGACGTGTAGCCGAGAAATGTACCTGGACAGTCAAGAACCGTGAAGGAAATACACTTGGCAGCGAACAGATTTCTCTGACGGTTAATTACTTAGATGATTTCAGCCGACTATCGCCGCTGCAAGCCGTCAGTGCGCCTGCCATAGACATCAAAACGACGGTACTCGATTTTGGCAAAGTTAAAAAAGGAACATTGGGGTTAGGCGGAACAGCCCGTAAGCCGGTTATACTCTCCAACACCGGCAAGTCCGACTTAATAATCCATAGCATCACCGGCGAAGATGAACGCATTCTACTGTCGGCTTTGAAAGATAAAACCATCAAAGCCGGCGGTTCACTCATCGTCAATGCAATGATAAAAGCCAAAGATGTCGAAACGGAAAGTTTAGATTCGGAAATATATATCGTTTGCAACGACCCCAAAGGCCCTGTTCGTCGCATCAAAGTGACGGCAGAAAAATCAAATTAAAACATTTTGGACTTTACATTTAAAGGGCTAAAAGTAAATAAGGGTGTTATTACGCCGGCCGTGAACCCTTATTTAAAACCTGTTCCCCGACGAAATAAATACACGCTGAGAGATTATTTTGAGGGGATAAAAAACGGGGATATCACGCTGTTAAGCCAGGCTGTTACCCTCATCGAAAGCACACACCCCGAACACCGGCAGTTGGCGCAGGAAATCATTGAGTTATGTCTGCCCTATTCCGGTCAATCTGTACGTATCGGTTTTACCGGCATTCCGGGCGCAGGGAAAAGCACGACGATTGACACACTCGGCATGTACCTGATACACAAGGGGCATCGTATCGCTGTCTTAGCAATTGATCCGAGCAGTGAGCGCTCCAAAGGCAGTATCTTAGGCGATAAAACGCGGATGGAAGCCTTGTCGCGGGAGAAGAACGTTTTTATCCGCCCTTCGCCAACCTCCGGCTCTTTAGGCGGTGTCGCCCGTCAAACGCGTGAAGCCATTATCTTATGTGAAGCGGCTGGGTTCGATACTATTTTTGTTGAAACGGTGGGTGTTGGACAAAGTGAGACGGCTGTCCATTCGATGGTCGATTTCTTCCTGTATATCCAGTTAGCAGGCACGGGCGACGACTTACAAGGCATCAAACGAGGTATCATGGAGTTAGCCGATGGTTTTATCATTAACAAAGCCGATGGCGACAACCTCACAAAAGCCCGGATAGCCGCCGCCAATCTGCGCAGTGTCTTACATCTCTTCCCGCCTGCCGCTTCGGGATGGACACCCAAAGTACTCACCTGCTCCGGTTTATATGCCCAAGGGATAGACGAACTGTGGGAGATGATCAACGATTATATCACCTTAACAAAAGAGAATGGTTTTTTTATTCGTAAACGCACCGAACAGGCCAAATATTGGATGTACGAAAGCATCCAAAACAAGTTACATGATATATTTTTCCGCCACCCCGAAGTAACTGCTCTCCTGCCCGTCCTCGAACAAAAAGTATTATCCAACCAGCTAAGTCCCTTCGTAGCCGCCACCCAAGCCCTTACTCCCTTTTACATCCCCCTGCCCCCATTTTCTTCACTTCGTAAAGAGACAGATTTTTTTTTATCATCAAGGAACGTTCTTCCCTTCGGAACTTTCCTTAGTGTTACAAATAATTATGTCGTTTTACGAAGTGAAACAAAGAGACAGATTGATTGATTTTCATAGGAACGTTCAAAGGGGGAATTGGAGGATGTAGAGAAAATATCATTTAGAAACCAACTCCAGCACCTTCAATAAAAACGGGTCAAGCGGTTTATCTTTCTTTATCGCTTTAGCAAACGGGACGAGGACAATCTTTTCGTCTTGAACGCCAATCATCACATTGCGCTGGTCTTCTATGAGCGCCTCAATAGCAGCCACGCCCAAGCGGGTAGCCAGGATGCGGTCCTGTGCCGACGGGATACCGCCGCGCTGCAAGTGTCCTAATATAGAGACGCGCACATCAAACTGCGGGAACTCATTTCGGACGCGCTCGGCTATCCCCATTGCTCCGCCTATCGTCCCCCCTTCGGCTACTAATACGATATTGCTGTTTTTCGACTTACGGAATCCGACTTGAATCATTTCGGCTAACTGGTCCTTGTGGAACGAAATCTCCGGGATGATGACAGCCTCCGCACCCGAAGCGATAGCGCCGTTCAGTGCAAGAAACCCCGCATCGCGTCCCATCACCTCAACAAAGAAAAGGCGCTCATGCGACGTTGCAGTATTACGAATCTTATCCACACATTCTAAAATCGTGTTCAGCGCCGTATCAAAACCGATGGTCGTATCCGTACCGAAGATGTCGTTATCAATCGTACCGGGCAAGCCCACTATAGGAAAATTATAAGCCTGGGCATAAGCGCGCGCGCCCCGCATACTCCCGTCACCACCTATCACCACCAACGCATCAATCCCGTGTCGCGTGATAATTTCATAAGCCGTCTGCATCCCTTCGGATGTCCTGAACTGTTCGCTGCGGGCTGTCTTCAGAATAGTACCCCCTCGCTGGATGATATTACTCACCTGCTGTGTCTTAAAATCTTCTATCTCGTCCGAGATAAGCCCTTTATAACCGCGGTAAATCCCCTTCACCGTAATACCATTAGCAATAGCCGCGCGCGTGACCGCGCGTATTGCTGCATTCATCCCCGGTGCATCGCCCCCAGAGGTCAATACGCCAATACATTTAATTTCAACCATAGTTCTCAAATTTGCCCGCAAAAATAAGTGAAATAATTAAGGTAGCCAAATTTGCTGCATATATGCAGCAATTCAGATTATATACTCCACTTTCCATAGATGACATTTGTGATACCGTCATGGTGATAATGAGCCTATCCGTTGTTTTTTCTTTCGGATATTATAAGTTATAAACATATTTTTTCTCAGATGGTTTCTTTTTTTTGTGGGTTTTCATCAGATTCAGGAGTGATGCATCTCCGCGCCGAACACTCTTCATCCGGCTTTC
>CAYUAK010000024.1:0-2118 GCA_964442765.1 uncultured Tannerella sp.
ACTTTTTTAAACTTCAAAAATGTGGCTATTAAAAGTAATAATAAACCGTATCCGGAATCGCCCAGACAAAGCCCGAAAAAGAGCATGAAGAACGGCGCTAATAACGGCGTGGGGTCAAGTTCAGTGTAGTTAGGGAGTGAAAACAGATTAGTCAACGGTTCGAACAACTTGGCATACCGGTTGTTTTTCAACAGGATAGGCACTTTGTCCTTGGGTTGTATTTCCAATTGTTTGAAGAAGTAGCCTTGCCTGTCTAATTCCGCTTCCATAGTTGATGCTTTTTCGGCAAGCGTCCACCCTTCCAAGAGCATCACTTTTTCGTTTGCCTGCGGTTCGGTCTGGACAACGACATTGTTAAAATTGAACTCATTTTGCAGGCTCTTGTCAAATTCTTCTATGGTGAGATAGTCGGCTGCGGCTTCTTCTTTCATCTCATCGTCCACGTTCTGAATACGGTCTTTAATGCCTTCATAAGTGGCAATCAATTGTTCTAAACCACATTCCGGCATTTTTGCGCGCTCGGCGTCTATCTCGATGACTTCACCTGTTTTTGTGACAGTCACAAAAAAACTGACCGACTGGAAAAAATTAACTAAGAAAGCGTTATATTCGGTCGTCCATTTGGGTTCGAACCGCGACGTCGGGCAACTGAAAAACGTTATCTCATAACCTGCTGCCCTCAGTTTCTCAACTGTCTCGTAACTGAAATCGCCCCATATCTGCATATAGTCGATTTTCTTTTGCAAGTTATCCCGCTCGACAAACAACTGCGCCCGCTTATCCTGCAATTTTTCGATTTTTTCGATGATTTGATGACATTCTTCTTTATCAATGGTTCGAGCAGGCGCCAGATCTGCCGTTTCGGATTCTGCATTCAATCTTTTGAACAAGGACATCAATGATTTCAGTTGTTTGCGTAGGGATAACAACGCTTTCAATTCGGCATGACCGGCAATCGACTTGTTCTCTTTGACGTGTACTACGCCCACCTCTCGCAAGGCGTGAAGGAAATCGTCATATTCTTTGTGATACACCATAAAGGCGTATTTCTTCATCGGTAATATCATAATTCAACCTCCTCTTCTTTTTTCTTCCGTTTCTCCTGGTTGGCGCGCATGATTTTTTGCGACGACTTGGACAGGCTTTGTTCATCTTCCATAAAACGTTTGATTTTACGGATGGCATCTTTATATCCGGGAATCTGCACCTTTTCGAAAAGATTTAGCTTCTGGGTGGTCTTACGGCGGGCATGTTCGAGCATACTCAGTTTCAGCCCCGTAAATTCGGCTTCGATGCCGGTAGTAGCCAGTGTGCGAAGGACATGAATACCGTCGTAAAACCACGCCGGGTTGTTAAACAGGCTGAACGTCTTGACGTCGTAAGAGATCCCGTCTAACACCGGAATGATGACGCCGGCAACCTTTTTCGACGATAATTCCACTTGCTTCACGGCGATCAACTGCGGATCAAACTCGCTCCACAATGCCGCCATGTCTTCATAGTTTTTAAACTCCTTCTCCAACTTTTCCTCTAACGCGATCATTTCATCGCGGGTACGCTTGACTTCATAGCGTAAGGCGCTCTCCTTACTTTTTATCGTCGGTAAAGCCCGCTCGCGTATCCGCAACTGCTTGTCAAGCGCCTGAAGCGAAGTTTTGTTATATTGAAATGCAATCATGTAGTTTTCAGTTTTCAGGAGTCAGGAGTCAGGAGCCAGGAAAAAGTCTATTTACTGATTCCTGATTACTGATTCCTGATTCCTAATTAATCCAGTATTTATCCACCAAATTCTGCTTGATGTTTACCTCAGCTTTTGAGAAGTGTTTGGCGAACAGTTGCCAGCCGACGTCTAACATCTCGGTGGTATCCAAGTTGACATCGATGGCTAACAGCTTGTCGGAGTAGTCTTTAGCGAAGGCTAAGGCGCGATGGTCGTAATCGGTGAGGTCGAAGCCGTTTTCCATTTTGGTCTTGGCGTCGGCGGCGTCGGCATAGAGGCGGACGGCGGCGTTCATCACCTGCGGATGGTCTTCGCGCGTTTTCTTGCCGGTTACCAACTGTTTCAAACGGGATAGCGAGCGGAATGGGTCGACGATGACCTTTCCGATATCGCTGTCG
>CAYUAK010000025.1:0-26303 GCA_964442765.1 uncultured Tannerella sp.
AAGAAACCATCTGAGAAAAAATATGTTTATAACTTATAATATCCGAAAGAAAAAACAACGGATAGGCTCATTATCACCATGACAGTATCACAAATGTCATATAGGGAAAGTGGAGTATATAATCTGAATTGCTGAAAAAAAAGCTCATTTTATTGTTAATTTAAAATTTATCCGTACCTTTGCAGCCCGAAATAGACTTCAATAACAAGGTAAATAATAGATAAACAGATGAAAAGAACATTTCAACCATCGAACCGTAAGCGGAAAAACAAACATGGATTCCGCGAACGTATGTCCACGGCTAATGGCCGGCGTGTACTCGCTTCACGACGTGCCAAAGGACGGGAGAAACTCTCGGTATCGGATGAGTTTTCGAGTTAAAATTTGACAACGCTTCACGCGTAATGGGATAGAATATAAAGCAAGAGTTTCCTTGTAGAGACTTTTGCTTTTGTCGGTTAAAACAACTTTTA
The DNA here is from genome assembly GCA_964442765.1 of uncultured Tannerella sp. GTDB lineage: Bacteria > Bacteroidota > Bacteroidia > Bacteroidales > Tannerellaceae > Tannerella. Next base: position 474 of record CAYUAK010000025.1, read on the forward strand.
TTATAGATGAAATCATTTATTAGTAAAATATTCCACTTACCTGTTTTCGTCCATTTGTTGGCCGTTATAGGTGTTTCTTTTATTGTCATCTATATTGTTCTTAAGTATCTCGACTTTTATACAAGTCATAACCAGGCTGTTCGTGTTCCCGACATCATTGGGCTTCAGGTCGAAGACGCTAAACCATTCCTTGAACAATACATGCTTTTCCCCGTTGTTATTGATTCCATTTATGCAGATGACGTGCCACGGGGCGCCATTGTCGATTTGATGCCAGAAGCGAACTCAAAGGTAAAAAGAAACCGAATCATTTACCTGAAGATTAACGCTAAAACGGAGAAAATGGTTACTGTTCCGGATGTGAAAGACATCTCCTATCGCGAAGCGTATGCCAGACTGAGGTCGAAAGGATTTGATATAGAAACAAAATGGGTGCCGGGCGAATTTAGAGAACTCGCTATTGGCGTTGAACATAACGGATTGCTTATTGATTCCGGCGCACGTGTTCCCATCAGCTCCAAACTGTTTCTTATTGTAACTAACGGTACTATTGAACCACTTGAAGGCGATACTATTAATAGCGGGAACATCAACAAAATCGGAGGTAATGAAAGTTGGTTTTAATGAAGATGATAGAATCTACTGATGACGACACCGAAGAAACGCTCTATGAGCATTTCCGTTTTGTGTCGGATAAAAACCAATCACTCATACGAATAGATAAATTTCTTTTCGACCGTTTACCTAATGTCAGTCGTAACCGCATCCAATTAGCGGCAGAAGCGGGCTATATCCTTGTCAACGGAAAAACGGTAAAAAGTAACTACCGTATCAAACCGTTAGAAACGGTCACTATCCTGATGCGACGGCCACGCTTCGACATCGAAATTATCCCTGAAAATATCCCGCTTCCTATCGTCTACGAAGACACCCAATTGCTTATTATCAATAAACCAGCCGGATTGGTGGTGCATCCCGGACACGGCAATTATCAGGGCACCCTCCTCAACGGCCTCGCTTATTATTTGAAAGATAACTCGTTATTTGACCCAGAAGACCCAAACCTCGGATTGGTACACAGGATAGACAAAGATACTTCCGGCTTGCTATTGGTAGCCAAAAGCCCGGAAGCCAAAACCAACCTCTGCAAACAGTTTTTTGATAAAACGACAGAAAGAAAATATATCGCTTTAGCCTGGGGTATTCCTAAGAACGACGAAGGGCACATTGAGGGAAATATTGGACGCGATGTACATGACCGAATGAAAATGGCTGTGTTTCCAGAGGGCGATCAGGGGAAGAATGCCGTTACCCATTACCGCATTTCTGAAAAATTTGGGTATGTGTCGTTGATAGCGTGCCGGTTAGAAACAGGACGCACGCATCAGATACGTGTCCACTTGAAACACATCGGTCATCCGGTTTTCAATGATGCTCGTTACGGAGGCGACCTGATTCTCAAAGGCCTCCCGACGTCAAGCTATAAACAGTTCATTCATAATTGTTTTGAGTGTTGTCCCCGTCAGGCTTTACACGCGAAAACATTGGGGTTCGTACATCCCGCGACAGGTCAAGAGATGTTCTTCGATTCGGAGCTACCCGATGATATGGAACAACTGATTGAGAAATGGAGAAATTATTACCAATCAGCATATTAGTATAAAAATGAAAACGATAGCCATAGTTGCAGGGGGTGATTCTTCTGAATATGAAGTCTCCATACGAAGCGCCCAAGGATTGTTTAACTTCATCGACAAAAGCCGTTATCGTATATATATTGTTGTGATACGAGGCCGAAAATGGACGGTATTACTGCCTATAAACGGAACTATCCTGCCTGGAGTGATACCCGACAGCTTGTTTGAAATTGATAAAAACGACTTTAGCTTTCAGCTTGAAGGCGAAAAAATTCAGTTCGACTATGCTTATATTACAATTCATGGTCGTCCCGGTGAGGATGGTCGTCTGCAAGGGTATTTTGATTTGCTAGGTATTCCTTATTCCTCATCCGGCGTTCTTACAGGGGCTTTGACTTTTAATAAGTTTATTAATAATCAGTTTCTGAAGACGCAGGGGGTTCGGGTGGCTGATGCAACGCTTTTGAGGAAAAAGGGGAAAATTGGAGAAATTGAATTTCCCGTTTTTGTTAAGCCCAACGAAGGGGGTAGCAGTTTAGGGGTCACTAAAGTAAAGGAAGCGTCACAATTGCTTTCGGCTATCGAAAAAGCTTTCGCCGAAAGTGATGAAGTTATCGTTGAAAAATTCATTCAAGGCACAGAGGTTACTTGCGGCTGCTACAAAACGAAAACAAAGCAGGTCGTTTTGCCTGTGACAGAAGTAGTAACGGAAAACGAGTTTTTCGATTACAATGCCAAATATAATGGCCAGGTGTTGGAGATAACGCCGGCACGTATTTCGGATGAACAGACGTCTATCATCCAGCAAGAGACTTTACGGATATACGACCTCGTCGGCGCACGCGGTATTATTCGCATCGACTACATCATTCCTGCCGATGGACTTCCTGTTTTACTTGAGATAAATACGAATCCCGGCATGACCGAAACAAGTTTTATACCACAACAGATACGCGCTGCAGGGCTTGATATTAAGGACGTTATGACAGATGTAATAGAAGATGTATAATATAAAAAAAGTTAAAGGAGCGCAAAATTGAAATTTCATTTGTAAGTTTGCAGTCCAACTGAAGATAATTTTTGACTTAGAACAAGGAAAGTATGGGTACAGATTATTCAAAATATAACTATGAGGACATTCGTCCTTTCAACAACGACGAGGTGCATGAAGCTATTGAATCGCTTGTTACCTCGGCAGGATTGAAGCACGCAATCTATTATATCATGCCTGATCTCAATTGGGAGCATTACGTCGAAGCGATGCGTATGTGTAAGACCAAAGAGATGTTTAAACAAATTCTTGCCTATGATGCCGTCATGGCTATTGCCAAGCGAACTACCGCTTCGCTTACCATCTCAGGAAAGGAGCAAATCCCTGAAAAACAATCTTGTACATTCATATCGAACCATCGCGACATCGTTCTTGATGCTGCTTTCCTGAACACCTTGCTTTTAGACATCGGCCATGGCATGACACAGATAGCCATTGGCGATAACTTGCTTATTCATCCATGGATAAAGACAGTCGTCCGGCTCAATAATTGTTTTATAGTTAAACGCGAACTTTCTTCCCGTCAATTACTAAAGTCAAGCGTACAGTTATCGGCATATATTCACCATGCCATCAACGATTTAAAAGAATCTATCTGGATAGCGCAGCGCGAAGGACGCACTAAAGACTCAAATGACAGGACACAGAGCAGTGTACTGAAGATGCTCAACTTGGCAGGCGAACATAAAAATCCTGTTCGTAACCTGCTGGAACTGCATATCGTTCCGATAACGATATCCTACGAATACGACCCATGCGACTATCTGAAAGCAAAGGAGTTCCAACAAAAACGCGACAACCCCGACTTTGTTAAAAGCAAACGCGACGACCTGTTGAATATGGAAACCGGTATGTTAAAATATAAAGGCCAAGTACACTTCACCATCGGTACGCCTATCAATGACCGGTTGGCTATGCTGCAAAACAGTGATTTGGATAAAAACACCCTGATAACTGCTATTGCCGATATTATCGATAAGGAAATCTACCGCAATTATCGCTTTTACCCCTGCAACTATGTGGCATACGACCTGCTGCATCAAAGCGATAATTTCAGCCACTACTATACACCGGACGAAAAAATTCAGTTTGAGAACTACTTACAGCAACAGCTTGATAAAATTGATGACCTTGCGCATAAAGACGAACCTTTTTTGAGGTCAAAAATTCTTGAGATGTACACGAATCAGCTTCAGAATCATTTAAATACAGTAAACTAATATGGACAAGGAATTGAACGTAGGCACGCGAATAGACCACCCCCGATACGGGGAAGGCATCATCAGCCGAAATTCGCAATTGATTTACAAAGTAATTTTTGTACGCGGCGGCGAGATTGAGTTTTTAAAGTCGAATTTTGAGGCGGATGTGTTAGAGGAAAACGAAGCCATGCCTCTCAAAGAACCGCGCCTGAACGTAAAAGAGTTTGAACGGGCGCTGAAATATCTTTTAGACAATTACAATGCGTTGGAACACAAGGTAGAATTAGGTTCCAAATGGGAAGGCGGCACCTTATCCCTTCAACCCGCCAATCCTAACCTGCAAGCCAAAGAGATGCCCATAGAAACATTTTTCCACAAAATAGTCATGGTACGCGACCGCCTTCGCGTCTTGGAGCAAAACATCAACAGCCATTCGGTCTTAACCGATTCCGACAAGGTGAACCTCCAGCAATACATCACCCGTATCTACGGCAGCCTCACCAGCTTCAACGTCCTTTTCAGCGACAAGGAAGACTTCTTCATAGGCAGTAAATCGTAAAATTCCCCCTTTGAAGCCGTGTCTACCGACCTGTCTGCTGACAGGCAGGACAGGCAGGGGGGCGGGGGGATGTTATCAGGTTTAATAATTAATATTTTATACAATGAGTTGTCAGCATAACGTATCCACTAAATGTACATGCACCTATCCCTGTAGCCGACGTGGTAAATGCTGCGAGTGCCTCGACTACCATCTACGCTCGGATGAGTTTCCAGCATGTTTTTTCAGCAAAGCAGCCGAAGCCAAATACGACCGCAGCTTCCATGCCCTACTCAAAGACCGAAAATACAAGTTATGAAGATTATTGCTGTAGGAATGAATTATGCTTCTCACAATAAAGAGATGCAAAATTCGTTAGTATTAACGGAACCGGTTATTTTTATGAAGCCCGATTCGGCGATACTGAAGGGAGGAAAGCCTTTTTTTATCCCCGATTTCTCATCTGAGGTTCATTACGAGACAGAGGTCGTCGTAAAAATAAATAAGCTGGGGAAAAATATTTTGGAACAGTTTGCCCATCGTTACTATCAAGAGGTTACGGTAGGCATTGACGTAACGGCCCGCGACCTTCAGCGGATATTCCGCCAGAAAGGGTTGCCCTGGGAGCTAAGCAAAGGCTTCGATGGCTCAGCTATCTTAGGCGACTTTATCCCGCTGACCGAAGCAGGCGACATCCAGCAGTTAGATTTCCGCTTAGACATAGACGGCAGAACCGTACAACAAGGAAACACCTCCGATATGACATGTTCGGTTGACAGGCTCATCGCCTTTGTAAGCCGCTTTGTTACGTTGAAAACAGGCGACCTGTTATTTACCGGTACGCCCGCAGGCGTTGGTCGTTTAGAAATAGGTAACCACCTCCAAGCCTATCTCGCCTCCCGCAAACTGTTAGATTTTTTTATCAAATAAATCCGTGTCATCCGTGTGCAAAAAGATGAATGCTCTTCGCCCAACAGTGCTTTTATTACTTTGTCTGTCATTCCATTACCAGATAAAGGCAGATACTTATACCACTAAATCAGCTCTGTCTGAAGGCAAATGGCGGAAGATAAGCATCAGTGAAACAGGCTTCTACAAACTCACATATAATGATTTACGTAAGATGGGATTCGCCGCCCCCGAAAAAGTATCCGTCTTCGGATACGGAGGCTGGCCCTTAGAAGAAGACTTTGCAAGAGCCGTTTATAAAGACGATGTTCCGCCTGTAGAAATTTGGCGCGGCGCCGACTACATACTCTTTTACGGAAAAGGCCCTATCAAATGGACAGCCGATTTAGACAGGAAGACCTTTACGCATCTGAACAACGCCTACTCGACGCTCGGTTATTATTTTCTGACCGATGCAACAGAAAAAAACGAGATAAAGACCGTCGCTTATGACGTAAGCGCCCCCACCAAAATAGACGTTTACGACGACTATATGCTGCACGAATTAGACAGATATTCGTTAACTGTACCCGGTCGTCCCAACACCGGTCGCGAGCTGTTCGGAGAAAGTTTTGATGCAAGGACAACGCAAAACTTCACTTTTACAACGCCCGGCATTACCAACGACACAGCCAAAATCAATTTCCGCTTTGCCGCCAAAGTGCGGTCTGGCACCGGCTATGTAACACTAAAGGCCAACGAGACAGAGCTGATGCTTTCCGAAAACAGAATCAACCAAAACGTAAGTTCGTATATCGCAGCAGTAGCGATAGCGCCGGAAGCAATCTGGACAGGAGAAAAAAACGAAACTACGACACTGACCCTTTCTTTCAGTCTGTCACAGCAAACCAGCCACTTAGACTACATCCGTTTTCAGATGAAAAGGCAGTTGCAGCCTTACGGAGCCTGTACGTTTTTTCGCAGTTTTGCCTCCCTGAACCAGAACAGTGAGTTTGTCATCAAGAACGCCACATCCAACCTCCTTGTTTTTGATGTGACAGAAGGCGCACCGGTTCAGCAGGTTGAGACACGTCTGAACGGCAGCGAACTTTCTTTTTCAATACCGGCTGATGCCAAGCTGCGTGAATTTGCTTTGGTAGACATCTCCAAAACGATTAAAACGCCGGTTGATGCAGGCGAAGTAAAACAGCAGAACCTGCACGGCATGGAGCAAACGGATTTCATCATCTTAGCTCCGGAGGCCTTTGTCGCAGAAGCCGGACGCTTAGCCGCTTTTAGACGTACCAACGACAACCTATCGGTTGCAGTTGTCACACCGGAACAAGTATATAACGAGTTCTCAAGCGGAGCGCCCGAAGCCACCGCTATACGCCGATTTATGAAAATGTTCTACGACCGAAGGACATCCGAAACCGATGCCCCTAAATATCTGCTGCTGTTCGGCGACGGACGCTTCGATAACCGCAAACTGACCGATGTATGGAAAAACTCGTCGGATAACTACATCCTCACCTACCAAACCCGCGAATCTTTGAGCGATTTATCGTACGTGACCGACGATTATTTCGGGTTTCTTGCCGATAGAGACGGAAGCAATCCCGTCTCTGCAACCATGCACATAGGTATCGGACGCTTCCCTGTCAGCACGCTCGCAGAAGCGCGTAATGCGGTCGACAAAGTGATAGCTTATACAAGGGATTCCAAGCTGGGTCCCTGGAAAAATAAAATATGCTTCGTATCCGACGACGGCAATGCAAATGACATGTTCAGTACCGAGCATGCGCTCCAAACCGATGAGATGGCCAAATATATCGAAAACAACCATCCGGCTTTTATCTCCCGCAAACTGTACTTCGACGCGTTCAAAAAAAGTATGACAGGCGGCAAACCGTCCTATCCCGATATACGCACCAATATTCAAAAAGAACTGAAAGAAGGTGTCCTGCTTATCAACTACATGGGGCATGGCGACGCTGTCTCGTGGGCCGAAGAGAAAGTATTGACACAAGCCGATGTGAACAGTTTCACCTATACCAATCTGCCGCTCTGGATCATTGCAGCCTGCGATTTTGCACCATTCGATCAACCTGCGACATCTGCCGGTGAGGATGTGTTCCTGAACCGGAAAAGCGGTGGCATCGCCATTTTTTCGACATCGCGCGTAGCATGGAGCAAACCGAATGCCCGGATGAACATGCAGTTTTTCAAAAACTTGTTTGAAAAGAAAAACGGACGCCACCTGACCTTAGGCGAAGTGATGAAAAATGCTAAGAATATGTGCAAGGAAATAGAGCTGATGAGCTATGTCTTGCTCGGCGACCCATCAATGACCTTGACCTATCCCGATGAATACAATATGAATGTGACAGAAATAAACGGCCAAGCGCTTTCGACGTCGGAGCCGGTTAATATCAAGGCGTTTGAGAAAGTCAATGTAAAAGGAAAAGTGAATAACCCCAACGGCGCTTTGGCAGAGCAGTTCAACGGTTTACTGTCGGTCACCGTTTTCGACAGTCAGGCGTTAATAACTACACTGAATAATAACGGTGTCTTATCTGAAGACGGGAGGGATTCCGTTATTACATTCTTTGATTATCCTAACATCCTGTATCTTGGCAACGATTCCGTCCGGCATGGCGAGTTCACTTTCTCCTTTACTGTTCCTAAAGATATCTCATATACCAACCAAAACGGCAAGATAAGCCTTTATGCCGTCGATAACATCAACCGCAAAGAGGCTAACGGTTATAATAAGAACTTTACGGTAGGGGGTACTGCAGAGAACCCCGAACTGGATGAGACCGGCCCTGAGATACGCGCCCTTTTCCTGAACACGCCCGACTTTAAGGACGGTGACCGTGTCAATGCTACCCCATTATTTACAGCTATCGTCTGGGACGAAAGCGGTATCAACGTCGGAAGCAGCAGCATAGGACACGACATCATACTGACAATCGACAACAACCCAGTACTGACCTATTCGCTAAACAGCTACTACCGCACCTTCTTAGACGGCGAAAAAGGAGAAGGCATCATTAAGTTCCCAATCCCGACGCTTGAATCGGGACGTCATACAGCCGAGTTCAAAGTGTGGGATATACATAACAACTCTACCTCTCATACATTTAGCTTTGTTGTCACCGACAACTACAAACCGGCTATCGTCGACCTGACCGCCAGCCCGTCGCCCGCCTCCAATTTTGTTAACTTTATGATTTCGCACAACCTGCCCGAATCGAAGGTGAACGTCGAAATACAGGTCTTTGATTTGACAGGCCGGTTGCAATGGAGCCATACAGAAGTCGGCGCGTCTGAACTGTTTGATTCGTATCAAGTCAGATGGAATTTGACGAATGGTGCCGGCGCGCGCTTGCCCTCCGGCATCTATATTTACAGGGTGATAATGAGCAGTAACCATTCGCAGGCCGTTTCCAAATCGCAGAAATTAATCATCCATACACAATAAAGAAGCAAAATCATAGTTTATATTTAATATGTGCAATTTTAAAAACAGGTTTATTTACATGCAACTACTAAGAATAAAACTATTGATAGGGATATGTTTCGCAGCTACGGCGCTCGTATATGCGCAGGATGACATCAAAAACACGTTCAGCCCGATAAACACCGCTGTTCCCTCACTATCCATTGCGCCTGACGCCCGCGGTGGCGGCATGGGTGATAACGGGGTTGCTACGCTCCCCGACATTGCATCACAGTTCTGGAACCCGTCCAAATATGCTTTTATGGAAAGCAAAGCCGGCGTCGGTCTGTCCTATACCCCGTGGATGAGTAAAATTGTGAGCGACGTAAATTTACTTTATCTATCAGGCTATTATAAATTAGGCGTATATGACCGCCAAGCGCTTGGATTTTCGCTTCGCTATTTTTCTTTAGGCGAAGTGCCCCTGACCGATTACCACGGCGATATCTATCATAACCTGAACCCATACGAAATGTCGGTTGATATGAGTTACAGTATCAAATTGACGGAAAACACATCTTTAAGCGCAGCCATGAGGTATATACGCTCTGATATGGGCGCCGGTATTGACGACGATTTGCGTCCAGGTAACTCGGTAGCAGCCGATTTAAGCGGTTACGGCGAAAAATTCCTTTCATTAGGCAATAGCGAGTGCTTGTGGAGCGGCGGGTTTAATATCTCCAACATGGGCAACAAGGTATCCTACGACGGCGGAGCTACCAATCAGTTTCTGCCAACCAACCTCCGGTTAGGTACAGGTCTGCTGATGCCTTTAGACGAATACAACCAGCTCGGCATTTACTTTGACCTGAACAAATACCTTGTTCCGACTAAGCCTGTCCGGTTTGAAAACGAAAGCGACGAAAATTTTGAAAAGCGGAAAGATACATACGAAAATATGCCTTTTGTTAAAGGTATGTTCAGGTCTTTCAGCGACGCGCCGGGCGGCCTCAACGAAGAGTTAAAAGAGATAAACTTTTCCCTTGCCGCCGAGTACAACTATAACAGCCAGTTCTTTTTACGTGGCGGCTATTTTTACGAAGACCGCATGAAAGGTAACCGGCAGTATTTTACAGTAGGCGCCGGCTTCCGGATGAACGTCTTTCGTTTAGACGCTGCCTACCTTATCAGTACCGTCCCCAGCAACCCACTTGACCAGACACTACGCTTTACGCTATCCTTTGACATGGACGGCCTCAAAGATCTTTTTAAATAATAGTTCTTTATTAATTATGCGTATAGGTTTTGGATATGACGTTCACCCCTTGGTAGAAGGCCGCGAGTTGTGGCTTGGAGGAATCCGCATTGAACATCCGCTTGGTCTCAAGGGACATAGCGATGCGGATGTATTGATTCATGCAATATGTGACGCTTTGTTTGGAGCTGCCAACTTGCGTGATATTGGGTATAATTTCCCAGATTCGGAAGATATTTACGAAAACATGAGCAGCCAGTTTTTTCTTCAACATGCGATGTTGATGGTGCGTGTGGCAGGATTCCAGCTCGAAAATATTGACGCCACCATCGTCGCCGAGCAGCCCAGATTGTCGCCTTATATCCCCGAAATGAAACAGAAATTAGCCGAGCTTATGCGCGTCCGCACCCACGACATCTCCCTCAAAGCCACTACCACCGAAAAACTCGGCTTCACCGGCCGCGGCGAAGGCATCGCCGCCTACGCCGTCGCCCTCCTTAAAATGTAACAACGGCATCCCTGCCGTTGCAATTTTGTTTTCTTTTGCAGTCTCCGATGCAGTTAAAAAGTACCATTTATGCTAACGATTTACAGCGCTTCTGCGGGGACAGGTAAGACCCATACTTTGACCGGTGAGTATCTGGCGTTGCTCTTTAAAGGGAAGGAGCGACACCGGCATATATTGGCGGTGACGTTTACGAATAAGGCGACAGCGGAGATGAAAAGCCGTATCATTGAGGAGCTTTTCCGGCTGGCCGACCATCAGCCGTCGGGATATTTAGAGATGCTTTCGGAGGACGGGAAGAAAAACGAAACGGAGATACGCGCACAGGCATCTACCATACTACGCACAATACTGCATGATTTTTCGACTTTTCGGATCAGTACGATTGACAGCTTTTTTCAGCAAACGCTCCGCGCTTTTACTCGCGAGATAGGGCTGCAAGGCAATTATCAGGTCGAGTTGGAAGAAGAATTGATTCTCGAAAAAACGGTCGAAAAAATGATTTCAGACCTTGAAAAAGATGGGAATGAGGCGTTGTTGAATTGGTTGCTGCACTTTACGGAAGATAAAATCGACGAGATGGGCGCCTGGAATATTAACAGAGATATTACCAAGTTGGGCAAACAACTGTTCAACGAAAAGTATAAATTGCACAGAGAAGGCTTACAAAAAGAGATACAACAAAAACAATCGCTTTTCAATTATCGGGACAGACTTTTTCAAATCATCCAATCGACACGCCGTAAAGCTAAAGAATTGGGCGAAGCGGGTGTGCAGCTCATGCAGCAATATGGGATGCACGCTTCTGATTTCATTCAAGGTAGCCGGTCACCATTTATAAAATTTGAGAAACTTGCTGCCGGTGAAATGATTGATATCCCAGATACTTTCCGTAAATTGGAAGATTATGTCGATGGGTATCTGTCTAAAACGGCTTCCAAGCAATTAAAACAAACAGCCCAGCAAATCTACGCTAACGGGATGAACGGGCTGATAAAGATGGTTATAGCTTTTTTTAATGACCTGACCGACTATCATACAGCAGTAGAAATATACCGTAATTTTTATGCTTTAGGCATCCTGACAGACCTGTCGAAACACATAACTCAATGGCGCGAAGAGCATAACAAGATGTTAATAGCTGATACAACCGAACTCCTCAGCAAGATTATTGACGGAAGCGAAATCCCTTTTATCTATGAAAAGACAGGCGTGCGCATCGAACATTATATGATCGATGAGTTTCAGGATACAAGCGCTATGCAATGGTCTAATTTCCGTCCGCTGATGAAAGACAGTCTCGATAGCGGACGTTCCAACCTGATAGTAGGCGATGTGAAGCAAAGCATCTACCGCTTTCGTAATTCGGATTGGAAGCTGTTAGACAGGCAATTGAAAATGGATTTTTTTAATCGGGTCAACGAGAAGAGCTTGGATGTGAACTGGCGAAGCTTCCGCCAAATCGTTCAATTTAATAATATGCTTTTCGATGCGATACCGTCGATACTGCAACAGTCATACAATGAGGAGGTAGAACAATCTGCTATGCCATCCGATGAAAAAGCTGCCAGCCAAAAGCGTATTATCTCGGCCTATAAAAATTGCCATCAGCAGGTGGCGGAGCCTTTCATAAATACAGAAGGGCATGTCAGAATTCAGTTTCTGTCCGACGATGAGGAGGTTAAGTGGAAAGAGAAAAGTATGCAAGAACTGCCGCTTATCGTTGAACAACTGCAGGATAGCGGTTTTGATTTGTGCGATATAGCGATTCTTACCCGTACCAATCCGGATGGTTTGCTGGCTGCCGAGACTTTACTTGATTATAAAGAGGCACATCCGGAATCGCCCTACAAATATGATATTATTACTGAGGATTCGCTGACGATAGGGTCGTCTTTGGCGGTAAGGTGGATGATTGAAATGCTTAGGAGTCTTTCGAGGCCTGATATTAAGAGTTATCGTGAGATGGCACAGGGGGCTTATTCGGTTTTATTGATGAAGATGAGGGGAGTAGGGCACACGGATTCCCCCTTTGAACGTTCCTATGAAAATCAATCAATGTGTCTCTTTCCGAAGGGAAGAACGTTCCTTGATGATAAAAAAAAATCTGTCTCTTTACGAAGTGAAGAACGTTCCTTGATTTTAAAAAATAATGTGTCTCTTTACGAAGTGAAGAAAAATGGGGGCAGGGGGATGTCGAAATCTGCGCTAGAAGAAAGGGATATGCCGGCGCTGAACAGGTTTTTTGTACCGGTTAGTGAGGAAGTAAATGCTGAACTTAAGCGGTTGGCTAACCGGTCGCTTTACGAATTGGCAGAAGGTCTGTTCCGCCTTTTCGAAAGGGATATTCCTGAAAATGAGCTTGTTTATATACAATCGTTCTTAGATTTAATTGTCGAATTTACAGCCGCCGAGTCAACAGATTCTGGGCAGTTTCTGGCTTGGTGGGACGAGACCGGAAGCAGCAAGAAAATAAGTACGCCCGATTCGCAGAATGCCATACGTATCATGACCATTCACAAGTCGAAAGGACTTGGCTTCAGAGCGGTTATCATCCCTTTTGCCGAGTGGAAAGTTGACCAGAAAGAGGCTATACTGTGGTGTCATCCTGATAGGAAACCCTTCAACCTCCTCAGTCCGGTACCTGTCAATTACAGCAAAAAGCTGACCCAGACGATTTTCGCTGCCGATTATTTTACGGAAAAATTACATGCCTATATTGATAACTTGAATATACTATATGTGGCCTTTACGCGCGCCAAAGAAGAGTTGATAGTCCTTGCGCCGCACCCGAAAACCGACACACCCTCCATTGCCGGTTTACTTTGGAGCGGACTAATGACCGACCAGCAATTCCTGATAGATACGGAAAACGAAGTTTATGAACGCGGGACATATCCTTTTATGCAACCTCAAAACTTAAAGCCGACAGCCAAGCACTTATTAGCCGAAGAATGGCCGATAGAACACCTCCCATCGCTGTCGCCCGACAAACGGATGGTACTCAGGCTTTCGTTTCAAAACGATTTATTCGATGAAAAGCGAAAATACGGCTTGATGATGCACGATATTTTAAGCCGAATTGAAAAACAGGAAGATATAGCAAAAGCTATCTCCGAAAAATACGGCACAGGGGAAATAAACAGAGAAGAATCATCCTTACTGATAGAAGAATTGCTGTCATTAACATCAGGGCAGGAGGTTAATGAGTGGTTTAACGGTTCAATGCAGGTATTGAACGAGACAGATATCTTATTCGGGAAAGGACAGTCCTTGCGTCCCGACCGGATAATGATCGATTCAAACAATGGTGTAGTCCTTGTGGATTACAAGTTCGGAGAACACAAAGAGCCGTTTCACCGGCGACAGATCGAAAATTATGCCTTTTTGCTTCACGAAATGGGCTATCAAAACATCGTCGGATGTCTCTGGTATGTCACTCTTCGGGCAATAGAAAAATATAATTTGTGATTCATTTTTTTTTTATAATAAAAAAAACGCTAACTTTGCGGTAATTTATTATGATATGAACCGCGTAAAAAAAATAAAAGTACACAGGGAAGGGACGGGTTTTCTTCTATCGGTAGGTGCAATTTTACTCTTTGTAAACTTTTCACTGTTCTATCTCGATGCTAATAAAGCGCTCACTTACAGTGTGATTATAGTGTCTATATGTTTGTTTCTCGTTATCCTAAACTTCTTTCGCAGTCCGCTCAGGCATTACCCATCCGACCCCGAAGGGCTTGTGATAGCGCCTGCCGATGGCACCATTGTTGCCATCGAAGAGGTAGAGGAAAACGAATATTTTCTTGATAAACGACTACAAATTTCCATTTTTATGTCGGTTTTTAATGTCCACGCGAATTGGTTTCCTGTCAATGGTACGGTCACGCGCGTTACCTACCGAAGTGGGCGTTTTAAATCGGCTTATCTCCCGAAAAGCAGCTTAGAAAATGAGCGCTCCTCGATTGTAATCCGGATGCGTTCCGGTGTTGAAGTGATGACACGCCAGATTGCCGGCGCTTTAGCGCAACGGATTGTCACGTATGCAAAAGTCCACGACCGTTGTCATGTAGATGAACAGATGGGTTTCATTAAGTTCGGCTCGCGTGTCGATACGTTCCTGCCTATCGGAACAGAAGTGTTGGTTGAGATGAAGCAGAAAGTGACAGGTAATCTGACGCCTATAGCCCGTTTTAATGAATGATGAAAGGGCTAATCCGACATATTCCCAATTTTTTAACCTGCATGAGCCTTCTTTGCGGGTTTTATGCAGTTATCCTAAGTTTCTCCGGCAACTATTTCGGGGCTATGCTGGCTATTTTCGCTGCAGCAATTTTTGATTTTTCCGACGGGTTAGCGGCACGACTGCTGAGAGCTTATTCCGATATGGGGAAAGAGTTAGATTCGTTAGCTGATGTGATTAGTTTTGGCGTAGCGCCCGGCATGATGCTGTTCAGTTACTTTGATTGCTTGTTACATAGCCTTTCGTGGAATGATTCTTTTTTTTGCAAACTGTTCCTGCTGGCTTCGTTTGCCATCCCTGTTTTTTCGGCGTTACGGTTAGCTAAATTTAATATCGATGTGCGTCAGAAAACCTCATTTATTGGTCTCCCTGTTCCTGCACATGCCATGTTTTGGTCGTCGCTTATTACGGTTTTAATGTCCGATGGCGCTATGTTCAATGGCTTTTTCCCGCAATTAGCCATGCTTTTAGCTTCAGTTTCGTCGGAAATAATTTTGGTAAGCCTTTCCATAACGGTTGTTATTACTTCGCTCTTACTCGTTACCGAAATGCCGATGTTTTCGCTCAAAGTCAACTCTTTATCGTGGAAAATCAATCGATTGCCTTTTCTTTTAATCGCCTCTTCTGTTGTGTTTGTCGTGCTTTTCGGGGTTGTAGGGATAACGCTTACAATATTATTTTATATTGTTTTGTCTTTGATTGCCGGCATTCATTCATGCTTTGGAAAGCAAGATACAAACTTGCGACAAGGATAGGCACAAGTGACATTGTTGAGCCAAAGCGGGAAAAATAAATCTTTACATTTGGCGATCTATGCTCTGTTAAACTCTGTGTCCTCTGTGTCTCTGTGCTAAAGAATTTGCAGCAATTATTTAGGAAGGTGCATCATGTAGTTTTCGATGATAAAAGCCACTTCTGAGGGGGGCATTTTTTGTATCAAACGGATATGTTTACCTTTTTCGTTTGCTGTCCATGTGTTTTTACCGCGCTGGTCTACCTTTATTGTTCCCTGTTCCGAGGCAAAGTATGGTTCAATCCCTTTGACCGCTACTAATACAGCCGTTTGATCCCAGCTCATCCGTCCGTTTAGGTCGCCTTCGGTAAAACATAGTTCATACGTATCTTTTACCGGGTTGTTTTGAACGTTCATTTTCACTAACCGTTTACCTGTCAGTATGTCTTTGCCTATCTCAAAGCCGCTGAAGATGATCTCGGTTGGCCAGTTTTCGGTTACGATGATTGAAGCCTGTGTGTCGCAGTGGATATTAAATTCTCTGCCTTCGGGGAACCATCCGGCCATCGAGACCAACCGTTTCACTTTGCGTGCAACAAGTTCTTTTCCTGACAGTTTCGTTATCTCGTCACCTTCGGATAGCAGTAAGTCTTTCAGATTAGTCAAGAATCCGACGGTGCAAATAATCACGCAATGGTCAGGTTGAGCGTTTAAGATTTTTCGGTATACCTTAACGGCATCCGGTGCGTCGGAGGTTTTTTTAGTTTGGTGTTTGTACTTTGCCGGCAGCATTTCTGTCCATTTGTCCTTGTGCCAAGTGGTTAAATCAACGCCCCCTTCGCTTTTCGGAGCGCCCACCGGAATCATTGGGCGATTGAAGTAGGTGTTAATCACTTCAATACAGGGTATCACTAATTCGTTTTTATTCGACGAAACAGTAGCAAGTAAAGTAACTTGTCCGCTGTCGGCAAAAGCATGTAGCATCGTTAGTGCGCCTACATCGTCATAATCAGGGCCTAAATCGGTATCAAAGATGATGGATACCGGTTGCAATGTTTTGTTAGTGCAGGCAATCAACAAACAGAAAGTCAGACATAAATAGGTGAAAATTTTCATTTGTATATTTTTTTACATGAACGATTTGTCAAAAAAATTACCTTTACATATTGTTGCAATCGATGCTCTGTGAAACTCTGCGTCCTTTTTTTCTCTGTGTTTTAAAAAAAGTTTATAATCAATTATAAAATGCGTCCGAGCCTGAAGCGCGTCGTCTTTCGGTATTATTGTTATCGCGCCGATTATTTCTTGTGGAGCAAGGATCAATATATTCTTCCGGGATGTCGAAAGTCTCCTGTTCGGAGTAACCAAGGCTTTTATCGCCATAGACTTTATTCATAAAAATAGCATAGACAGGCATAGCTGCTCGCGCTCCCTGGCCCCAATCCATGGTTTCAAAATGAATATATCGGTTGTCGCCACCTACCCAGCATCCGGCTATTAAGCTGGGAGTGAAGCCGATATACCAGGCATCCGAGTGGTCTTGTGTCGTTCCGGTTTTGCCCCCCATCGGCGCCTTTATGTTTCTTGCTCTCAGGCCGGCTGCTGTGCCATGGTCTACAACGCTTTGAAGCATATTCAGCACTTTAAATGTGGCGTCTTCGTCTAAAACCTCAAACGGTTGAGGAATAAATGAGGCTACGGTGTTACCGAAGTTGTCTTCTATGTGCGTAATATACATCGGCTCAAGGCGAATGCCTTTGTTTGTAAATACCGAATAGGCGCTAACCATTTCTGCGACGGAGATGTCAGGCGTACCCAGACACATGGCGACAACCGGTTCAATAGGCCCTTTAAATCCATACGAGCGTAACAATCTTTCAAGCGCATAAGGCGAAAGTTCACGCATCAAATAGGCTGTTACCCAGTTAGAAGAATTTTGTAATCCCCAAGCAATTGTCACTCTTTCGCCATATCGTGTAGTGGTAGTAGAATTGGCTGGCGTCCATGGAATCCCGTTTTCATCAGGCACTGTCTGTTCGACATGGAGCAAGGTATGACAGGGTGTAAATCCCTCAGTCATAGCTAAGGAATAAACGAATGGTTTCATGGTCGAACCAATCTGCCGTCGTCCTGTCGTGACCATGTCGTATTGGAAAGTAGCAAAATCTATCCCCCCTACATACGCTTTTACGTGTCCGGAGCGGGCATCCATTGCCATGAAACTGGACTGCAGGAACGATTTGATATAGCGAATCGAATCGAGTGGCGTCATCACCGTATCAATGAGGCCATTCGCAGAATAAACCGACATTTCGGTCTTGGTTTGAAATATTTTATCTATTTCCTCATCGCTTAATCCCCCATTTTTTAAAGTTCGGTAACGTTCCGAAAACCGGACATAGCCATTCAAAACTGAATTGATAATACTTGTTCTATCACTAACCGGCATATCGCTGGGAAAAGAAAAAGGGGCATTTCTATTGTTGCGCTTCTCTCTGAAAAACTGAGGCTGTAAATATTTAACTACATGTTCTTTAACAGCGTCTTCTGCATACTGTTGCATACGCGAATCCAGCGTAGTAAAAATCTTCAGTCCGTCGGTATAAAGATTATAATGCTCTCCGTTAGGCTTGAAGTTTTTTCTACACCATCCGTATACCGGATTCGTTTCCCAAGCGATAGAATCTTCTATAAACTTTTGCTTCTGCCATGAGTAGGGATAGTCTTTACGTACAGGTTCCTTGGCATCAAGTATCTGTTGCATGTAAATACGAAAATAGGGCGCTAACCCTTCTTTATGGTCGGTTGGTTTAAAGATTAATACAACCGGTAATTGACAGAGTGAATCGCAGACAGCCGGATCTAAATAGCCATATTTGCTCATCTGCCTAAGGACTGTATTACGTCGCCCCTGTGTGCGTTCGGCGTACCTCCTTGGATTATAATAGGATGGGTTTTTGCACATGCCTATTAAGGTAGCCGCCTGTTCAATCGTCAAATTTTTGGGGGTCGTATTAAAATAGGTACGGGCAGCGGACTGTATACCCACGGCATTATACAAAAAATCGAATTTGTTCAAGTATAAGTTGATTATTTCCTCTTTGGTATAATACTTCTCAAGGCGGACGGCAATCACCCATTCGATAGGTTTTTGCAGAAAGCGTTCCATGAGATTGCCGGCATTGGGCGAAAATAATTGTTTGGCCAATTGTTGGGTAATCGTGCTACCGCCTCCACCGCTAAGCTGATTGAGAATAACTCGTTTGATAATAGCACGGGCAAGACCGCGAATATCAATGCCGCTATGTTTAGTAAAACGGTTGTCTTCGGTTGCTATTAAGGCATGGACTATTGCAGGGGATAAGTCGCTGTATTTTACGAATATACGGTTGTCTTTGCTATACGAATAGCTGCCTAACCAAACACCGTCAGCCGAAATAACCTGTGAGGCATAGCGGTCAATAGGGTTCTCTATTTGTTCAACTGGGGGTACATAGCCAATACGTCCGTCAGCGATAGCGTAAAAAATTCCAACTATGAGCGATAATACTAAAAAGAAACCGCACCACAAGGTAATGTTGAGCCATTTATTGACCCGACGTAAACCGGATTTCTTTTTTTTCTTAACCTGATGCATGTTTGACAACGTTTGCTTCCTCTTCTTCTTCTTTTGGAGGGTCTTTTTTGACGAAAAAGGCGCTTAGCTCGTAGAGAGTATATAACGGGATAAAAACAACCATCAGCGTAAAAGGGTCGCCACTTGGAGTGATAAATGCAGCAGCTATTAATAATCCTATAATCGCATGGCGGCGATATTTATTGAAAAATGAACGTTTTAACAATCCCATCTGAGACAATAACCAAGCTACTAAAGGCAACTCGAAAACGATGCCCATTATAAATATTAAAACAACAAAAATATCCATATAAGATTCTAAGGATGTTTGCTGGGCAATCGCCGGGCTTAATCGGAAATCAAATGCCAAAAAGCGCAAAGACATAGGAAATACAATGAAATAACCCACTGCACATCCGATAAAAAACATGACCGTACCAAAGCCGAACACCCACTTAACATTTTTTTTCTCATTCGGATATAATGCCGGACTAACAAACTTCCATACTTCATACATAAGATAAGGAAAGGTTATCAGAACTGCAATCCAGAAAGAGGAAGACATATATGTGAAAAAGTGAGCTGTAACGTGAGTTGTAATTAGTTCAACATGATAAGTGGAATCGCAAAAGTCCGGAATAAATGGGATACCTGAAGTTATCTTACACAGAAAACTAAACGTAATAAAATCCGACCGGGTGGGAGCTAGTATGATTTCATCATAGTAATAAAATAATAATGTTAGCCCGCCACCAGTAAAAACTGCAAGCGCTATTAAACTCCTGAGTATCGTCCATCGCAATTCTTCGAGGTGATCCCAGAACGACATTTCAGCTTGTTGATCCGACATAGCGTTTCAAACTTATCCGCAAAAACTACTTGTCTTCTATTTTTATCTCCTCTTCGATGCCTTTCACACCTTCTTTGAAGTTCTTCACACCTTTTCCTAAACCCTTCATCAGTTCGGGAATTTTTTTGCCTCCGAATAAAAGCAGGATAGCAAAAGCAATGATAATAATCTCACCGGTACCTAAATTAAAAAACAATAAATGGTTCATAAATTAATCTCCTATTTTAAATAAAATCGGGCGCAAAGGTAAGATTAATTATTGTATTTATCGCTATTCTCCCCATTTTTCTTTTTTTTTTATGTTTTTCTTAGAAAAACTACTTTTTTAAACCGCAAAGGCGCAAAGATTTTTCGCAATGAATGCAAGACTTTTCTACAAACCTTTTGTTTCCTACAGTACTTTAGGTAGATAATAACAGGTTTACCTATCCGATATTTTATCTGAATCGCTGTAAAATCAGCACAAACTTTGTGGTTTTGGATTTTTAGCTTACTTTTGCGGGACGAATTAATTAAAAAAGTATGAAAGTGTTTGTTTATCCGGGTCAGGGCGCCCAGTTTGTAGGCATGGGGAGGTCAATGTATGATGAGTTCCCCCGCGCGAAGGAGTTGTTTGAGCAAGCCAATGAGATTTTGGGTTTTCGTATCACTGACATTATGTTTTCGGGTACAGATAACGAGTTGAAAGAGACCAAAGTGACACAGCCTGCTATGTTTTTACATTCCGTCATTCTGTCGAAGATTTGGGGGCGGCTTTTCACCCCCGGTATGATAGCCGGCCATTCGTTAGGCGAGTTTTCGGCGCTCGCTGCTGCTAACGCTCTTTCGTTTGAAGATGGCTTGACGCTTGTGTCCAAACGCGCTTATGCCATGCAAAAAGCCTGTGAATCACAGCCTTCTACCATGGCGGTTATCATCGGCCTCCCCGATGAGACGGTCGAGGCGATATGTGCTGATATTCAGGATAATATAGTCGTTTGCGCTAATTATAACTGTCCGGGACAAATCGTTATTTCCGGGACTATGGCCGGTATCGATAAGGCCTGCGAAATAATAATTGAAGCGGGAGCAAAACGGGCGCTTAAACTGAAAGTGGGCGGCGCTTTTCATTCTCCTTTAATGGAATCGGCTCATAATGAGCTGGCCGATGCCATCAATGCAACCCAATTCAATAAGCCGATTTGTCCTATCTACCAGAATTTTACTGCGCTCCCTTCGACCGATGCGGCTGTAATCAAAGAAAACCTCATCTCCCAACTGACTGCACCGGTAAGATGGACGCAGACCATCCGTAATATGATAGCCGACGGCGCCGACCATTTTGTTGAACTCGGACCTGGCAAAGTACTGCAAGGTCTTATCCTGAAAATCGATAACTCCGTCACTGCCGAAAGCTATCAGGATAAGATAACGGTTGATTAATTATGATTTTCGATAAAAATACGATAGAATTTCTTCAGGTAGCGCTTGAATTTTGTGCGATGATAGAAGCAACGCCCAAGTTTACGCTGTTTACTTTTACGGATAGAGCCGTGAAGATACTCCCTTTGCTTTATCTGAAAGCCACTTTGCTGCCGATACCTGACGGAGAGCCGGAAGAGGAAAGCGAGCCGGAACAGTTTATTACCGAACAAACGTATGACGTGATACATAATCAATTAGTTCTTTTATTGGGGGAGTATGATTCCTATTTAGAGACTTTTCACGCGGATATTCAGTACAGCGATACGCCGGTCGTCGAAACAATTTCGGAGAGCTTATCAGATGTTTATCAGGATATTGGCAACTTTGCCGCCCTTTTTCGCCACGGGAATGAAACGGCTATGAAACAGGCATTAATAATTTGTGAAGAAAATTTTCGCCTCTATTGGGGGCAAAAACTGCTGAACGCACTAAAGGCGCTTCATGCGGTACGCTTCTATGAGGATTTACCAACAGACGAGGAAAAAACTGAAACGAAATGACTTTCAATAAGACCATCACCAAAGAAGAAATAGCAATCATGCCGATGGAGGAGTTTGCCGGTCAGATTGTTATTGTAAATACAAAAGAGCAGTTAAAGGATGCCTTGCTCCATTTATCTTTTTTCTCGGAGATAGGTTTTGATACCGAGACCCGTCCTGAATTTACAAAGAACTCACACCACAAGATGGCTCTCATGCAACTGTCGAGCGCCGATACCTGTTACTTAATACGGCTGAACAAATTTCCTCAATTTCCGAAGATATTGGAGAGATTTCTGAAAAATAAGAATATAAAAAAAATTGGCTTATCACTGCGGGACGATTTCAATAAATTGCACAGTCTGACAAAAATTGACCCTGATAACGTTATCGACCTGCAACAGTATGTTCGGCAGTTTGGTATTGAGGAGATGAGTCTTCAGAAGATTTATGCTATCCTGTTCGGCAAAAAGATTTCTAAAAGTAAGCAATTGAGCAATTGGGATGCAGCGTTTCTTACCTGGCCACAAATGCGATACGCCGCGCTCGATGCCTGGTCGTGTCTGCGTATCTATCAATTTCTGGAATCAATGAAATTATAGGGTTCAGTCCCCCTTTTGAAGGGGGCAGGGGGATGTTGGGGAAGTTAATTGGGTTCAGGAAAAGCAAGAGGTTAAAGTTGTTTTATCAAAATAGTAGTCTAAGTTTCATCGTATGAGTAATTAAAATGAACGGTTGCAAAGTCTATCTTAAAAAGGGCAAAGAAGAATCGCTGCTGCGTTTTCATCCTTGGGTTTTCTCAGGAGCTGTCGCTTTCATTGAAGGGGAGCCGGCAGAAGGGGACGTGGTTGAGGTATACATCCCCCTGCCCTCAGTTCTTCCACTTCGTGAAAGAGACACTTCTTTTAATTCTTACATCAAGGAAAGCTCAAAGGGGGAGTGTCGAAACATCGCCACTTCCAAGGGGGAGTTTATAGGGGTGGGGCATTATCAGGTTGGAAGTATTGCGGTGCGAATCTTGTCGTTTACGCCTGTAGAAATAGATGTCTCTTTTTGGGCCGAGCGTATTCGTCAGGCTTGGCAGCTCCGTCAGTCACTCGGTCTAGTTGCAGGCGGGGCTAACAATATCTACCGATTAATAAATGGCGAGGGCGATTCTTTACCAGGTCTTATCATAGATATTTATGCTAAAACAGCCGTTATTCAAGCACATTCGGCAGGCATGCACCGGGCGCGACATGATATAGCGAAAGCATTACTTGAGGTTTTCGGCTGTGATATTCATCGCGTTTTTTACAAATCCGAAGGTACACTTCCGTTTAGAGCCAACTTAGGTGAAGAAAACGAATACCTTTTTAACAATGACAAGGATGCACCGCCAATAGCAATAGAAAATGGAATGATATTTCAAATCGACTGGCTAAGAGGACAAAAGACGGGCTATTATATCGACCAGCGGGACAATAGAGATTTGCTGAAAAAATATGCGAATAACCGCTCGGTGTTGAATATGTTTTGTTATACGGGTGGTTTTTCCGTTTATGCTTTGAAGGGAGGCGCCACACTTGTTCATTCGGTTGACAGCTCTGCCAAAGCGATTTCCATCACAAATGACAACGTTGCATTGAATTTTCCGGGAGATTCACGTCATCAGGCATTTACTGATGACGCCTTTCATTACTTGGAAAATATAGTCGGACAATACGACTTGATAGTACTGGATCCCCCTGCTTTTGCCAAACATAAGAACGTGGTACGTAATGCCTTGCAGGGTTACCGTAAGCTGAACGCTATCGCAATTAAAAATATTCGAGAGGGAGGCCTCATTTTTACTTTTTCCTGTTCGCAGATTGTAAGCAAAAATGATTTCCGCTTAGCTGTTTTCAGCGCCGCAGCGCAGGCAGGCCGTTCAGTCCGCATCCTGCATCAGATGACACAACCTGCTGACCATCCCATCAATATTTACCACCCCGAAGGCGAATACCTGAAAGGACTTGTATTAATGGTTAGTGGTTAGTGATTTATTATTTTAATTCTCAATAATTTATATGGAATGGTTTCAATTATTATCCGGTAAGCGGCTTGGCGTAGAAAACTACCACGAGCGCAAGCATGAACGTACAAATTTCCAGCGCGATTACGACCGGCTTATCTTCTCATCGCCCTTCCGACGCTTGCAGAACAAAACGCAGGTCTTCCCGTTACCGGGCAGTATATTCGTTCATAACAGGCTCACACACAGCCTTGAAGTGTCGTGCGTCGGACGGTCGCTCGGCAAAAATGTTTCTATCCATCTGATACAAAAATACAACAATCCCGAAGGCGTCAATTTTTCGGAGATAGATTCGATTGTATCGGCTGCCTGTCTGGCGCATGATATGGGCAATCCGCCTTTCGGTCATTCGGGTGAGCGCGCTCTGTCGGCCTATTTTGCCGACGGCAAGGGTAGCCAGTTTGAACAACTGATACGGGCAGAGGGAGGACGCTGGGAGGACTTTCTGTATTTCGAAGGGAATGCTAATACGATGCGCCTGCTGACACATCAATTCAAAGGCCGTCGCGAAGGAGGCTTAGCGCTGACATACAGCACGCTCGCAGCGGTGGTCAAATATCCATATCCTTCGACGTATGCTTCTATGGATAAAAAATTCGGCTTTTTCCAGACGGAAGAAACAACCTACCTCCATATCGTAAAAGAACTAAGGATACCGAAAATCGACCCGACAAAAGAAGTCTATGCCCGTTATCCGCTTGTATTTTTAGTGGAAGCTGCCGATGATATTTGCTATCAAATCATGGATATTGAAGATGCGCATAAACTTCGACTGATAACCAAAGAGGAAGTTTTTGAGCTTTTTCTTGCTTTTTTCAAAGGAAAAAGATTAGACGAAATCGAAAAAACGATGAAAATGGTCAACGATACCAACGAACAGATAGCCTATCTCCGTTCCTGTATCATCGGGTTATTAGTAGATGAGTGTACGCAGGCTTTTATGGATCATGAAGGGCTATTGTTGCAAGGTGCTTACCATAAACCGCTGATAGAAGACATAAGCATAGAAGCCCGTAATGCCTATAAGATTTGCGCCGAAGCAGCCTACGAAAAGATATATGTATCGCGCGAGGTCGTCGATGTCGAGTTAGCCGGTTATCATATTTTCGGTTATCTCTTAGAAATCCTTATCGACGCCATGATGAACCCCGAACACTCCTATAGCAAGCTGTTACTCAACCGCGTCCCTGAGCAGTATGATGTTAAAGCCCCAACCATTTACGGCAAACTGCAGTGCGCCCTCGACTACATATCAGGGATGACCGATGTCTATGCGCTCGACCTGTACCGAAAGACCACCGGCCAAAGCCTCCCAGCGATATAGCATAATACCGCCTCTGTTTTTTTTTTACATTTTCCGACAATATTTATAATAATGAGGCCACTCCGAAAAGTATTTTTAACCACAAAGAACACAATACTAACACAAATGACATAAAGAAAACAACCTGTTTTACAGCGATTTGTGTTCTTTGTGAATTTCCTTTGTGTTCTTTGTGGTAAAGTTTTTTGATTTTTCGGAGTGGACTCATTTATAATAATCAATTATGGACAGTTATTCAATAAAAAAAATCGTCTTGGCAATAACGTTATATTTGTGTTTTACAGTTCAAGTATCCGCTCAGTATTTCAAATTAGAAGGTAATTGTACGGGACCTGATGGCATTCATGAACTGACAAAAACACAACTATCCAATGGTTCAATCGCATGGTTAGGGAAAAAAGGACAAGATGGCTCGTTTTCTATTAATCATGATGGCGTTTACGACCTGACATTGATACGGTTATCCGACGATTCAATCGTATGGACAGGAAAAGTAGGGAAAGACGGATATTTTTCCATCATGGCTCAAAGCGACGATTATGTC
>CAYUAK010000026.1:0-1883 GCA_964442765.1 uncultured Tannerella sp.
TGACATTAGCGCATGGATATTCCATTAATGGGAAAACGAAGCATAAAACAGTTGAAAACTTGGGTTATCTTGATGACCTGCAAAAGATATATGACGATCCTATAGCATATTTCAGTGTTATCGCCAAACAAAAAACTTTAGAATATAATGCAGATGAAAAAATGGATTTGCATTTAGTCAGTAACGTTAAATTAAATTCAAACACCGATGATAGAAAAAATTTGGGATATTCTATTATTAACCTAAATTCCCCCCGAAATTAGCGTAGACAAGCTTATTTTAAGCTGTCGAGTATTGCAGTATCGGCCGCAAAAGGTTTAAGGATTTGCTTATGCTTTTTTGACAACGCCTTTGTGAATCGAAGGCCCTTGGCGCCGGATACGATAGTGATGTTTGATAACTGGCTTAAAACCTTCTTCAATGATGTGGAATTGTCCATCAAGTATTGACTCAGTTTGCCCAACAAATATGAACGGATTACACAGGCGACAAACGTAACAAATACTTTGCCATCCGTTGTTTGCTCATTATGGGTTCTGATACGATTGCCATCCATATCATTTGGGTAACGCTTCAAAGCTGATAATTCCGCTTTGAGCCTGTTTATTTTTTCAGACAGTTCGTTGCACAGCAAAACATGGCTTAATGCGTCAAAGTAGAGCAGCGCCTTACCCGAAACCCCTTGAATTTCGCAATCAACAGAAATGCAGAATGTGTGTGGCACATTTAACGCGTTCGCATAATTTTCAACACTGCCTCCGTGAGAGGCTAAGATGTTTTGGGATTCTTTAAGATGTGTCGGCAAACCCACTATAAACGCACTGCATAAACCGCAAAGGCTGGCGAGGCATCCCTTGTCCATAAAACCCCCGTCAACGACCATTTTGACGCTCTTGATCCCGACAGCTTCCGCGTTTGCCAATACATAGGAAAGGTTAGTTTTGTCGGTTAAGCTCCCATTGTAGCGGTTGTAATAGACTGGGGTTTTGCTGGATTCATCGCAAAACATCCCCAGGTTGAACTGCGCTAAATTCTCACAATCACGGTTATATCCGCGTTCAACGGCTGGCATTTGCTGAGCGTAAGACGATATAGACGTCACATCGTAACAAACAGCGCCTTCGCCCATGGCAATCTTCACCCAGTTTATAAAGAATTCGTTCATATGTCCGGCTGATATAGCGGCAAAAATCTTACTGGTTGATTGCGAAGTCATCAACCGGTTATATTTCGGGAAGTAATTTCTTGATTGCCAATCGTCGATACCATCCATGGCGCTTCCCTCGCGAATGATATATGAAGCCATAACCACAATATCCATTGCGCGTTGTCTACCGAACGCGCCTGCGAGGCAATCAAACAAGCCTATATCTTGGCAGATTTTAAGCACAAGATATGAATAACCGTAATCCCAGACATCAATATCCGGCATGGCAGGGTCGATATTGTAAAGGTCGAAGTAGTTGCCGTTTGGAAACATCTTCCCTGAAGCAATGTCAAACTTGCCGATTGCTTTGGCTTTGTTTCGCGGATTGCCATCAGCATTGCGAAAATACTTCACATATTTGTAGACGTACTTTTCTCCTTTTGCCCCTGCTAATTTTATGTGGACACCCTCGCCTTCGGGAATATCCACGAGTGATTTGTTGTAAGCAGCCACTTCAGCACCTCCTGTATACGCTAATTATAGCGTATACAGAAAAAGAATGCAAGATAAATTTTCAGCCATGACCTTCAGAGCAAAAACCGCAATATAGCGGCTTTCCACTGGATAAACCGATGCCATCCGCCAGAGAGGTTGTCTACGCTAATTTTTGAGGGGAATTTAGGATATAATGCGAAAAGCCGTTGGCGTAGATATAAACTGTGGAGCAAAATCTTTG
>CAYUAK010000027.1:0-2138 GCA_964442765.1 uncultured Tannerella sp.
TTTAAAAGACAATGGCAATAGACAACAGAGTTAAATCGACAAACGATTTAGAGTTAAAAGATAAATTAGTGGCTATCAACCGTGTCACGAAAGTGACGAAGGGTGGGCGTACCTTTACGTTTGCCGCTATCGTCGTTGTGGGCAACGAAAATGGCATCGTCGGCTGGGGCTTGGGTAAAGCAGGCGAGGTGACGAGCGCCATCGAAAAGGGTACGGAAGCGGCAAAAAAGAATCTCGTGAAGATACCTATTCACAATGGAACGATACCCCATGAGCAGACGGCCAAATACGGCGGCGCAGAGGTGTTGCTACGTCCGGCATCGGCCGGCTCAGGTGTCAAAGCCGGTGGCGCTATGCGCGCGGTATTAGAAAGTGTTGGCGTGCGGGATGTGCTTGCCAAGTCGAAAGGCTCTTCCAACCCGCATAACTTGGTAAAGGCTACCATAGCAGCATTAAACGAAATGAGAAGCCCTTATATGGTAGCTAAGAACAGAGGAATCTCCGTCGAAAGAGTATTTAAAGGTTAATAGAGATGGCAACAATAAAAATTACACAGGTGAAAAGCCGTATAGGCTGTCCGAAAGACCAAAAAAGGACTTTGGACGCATTAGGACTAACCAAAATGCACAAGACGGTCGAGCACGAATGTACCCCGTCCATCGAAGGAATGGCAAGAAAAGTGAAACATTTAGTTTCGGTTCAAAAATAATCAGATACGAATAATTATTACGATATGAACTTATCTAATTTAAAACCCGCAGTTGGCTCGACGAAAACCCGTAAAAGAATCGGACGCGGCCCCGGTTCCGGTTTAGGAGGTACTTCAACCAGAGGACATAAAGGCGCAAAATCGCGTTCAGGATACAAAAACAAAGTTGGTTTTGAAGGCGGACAGATGCCTTTGCAACGCCGATTGCCTAAATTTGGCTTTAAAAACATCAACAGAGTTGAATACAAGGCGATTAATCTAACTGCATTACAGCAATTAGCCGAAGAAAAAAAACTGACCAAAATTGGCTTGAACGAATTAGTGAATGCCGGTTTTATTTCTTCTACCAAGCAGTTTAAGGTCCTTGCAAAAGGGGAGTTGACAGCCAAGATAGACGTCGAAGCGCACGCATTTTCCAAATCTGCCGAAGCGGCTATCATCGCCGCCGGCGGAACAACTAAAAAACTCTAAGAAGATATGAGAGTAGTTGATACAATTAAAAATATTTGGAAGATAGAGGAACTAAAAAAACGTATCCTTATCACATTGGGATATGTTGCGATCTATCTTTTCGGTACGTATGTGGTTCTACCGGGTGTCGACCCGAAAGCACTGAGTGGATTGGCAAGCCAGACACGCGGCGGATTGATGGCGCTGTTAGACATGTTTTCAGGAGGGGCCTTTTCTAATGCTTCCATTTTTGCCTTAGGAATCATGCCCTATATATCGGCTTCTATCGTCATGCAGTTAGTAACGATACTGATACCTTCTTTCCAGAAGATGCAACGCGAAGGCGAGAGCGGACGAAAGAAAATAAACCAAATGACACGTTATCTGACGGTTGTCATTCTCGTCGTACAAGGTTTTGCATACTTGACTAACTTAGAGTACCAGATGAGAAGTGTAGGCGCATCGCTTCCTCCTGGATTTTGGTATCGGGTATCTTCTATCATCATCATGGCGGGAGGTAGTATGTTCATCCTGTGGTTAGGCGAACGTATCACCGATAAAGGTATAGGCAATGGTATCTCGTTTATCATTATGATAGGTATTATCAACCGCTTACCCCGTTCACTTGCGGAAGAATTTACTTCCCGTATGAGCGAACAGGCAGGCGGATTGGTCATGTTCCTGATAGAATTACTTGTGCTGTTATTTGTTATAGCAGGCGCTATTGCGCTGGTACAGGGGCAACGAAAGGTACCTGTCCAATATGCCAAACGTATTGTAGGCAACAAGCAATATGGCGGCGCACGACAGTATATCCCCTTAAAAGTCAATGCGGCCAACGTGATGCCTATCATCTTTGCGCAGGCTATCATGATGATACCTGTGTCTATTGTAGGGATGTCAAGCAGGGGAAATGTGAGTACATTCTGGCAGGCATTTATGAGCAATACCGGCTTTTGGTATAATTTCATTTTTGCGA
>CAYUAK010000028.1:0-9289 GCA_964442765.1 uncultured Tannerella sp.
TCACCCAGATTGAAATCGATGTAAATGACCGGATAGGTTATCCAGTCTTTTTCGACTTCCGAAATGTACAACCCTTCAAACAGTTCCTTTTTCCCCAGAAAATAGGCTTTGAGGGTAGATAAAAAGAGACTTTTCCCGAACCGGCGCGGGCGACCGAGAAAGTATGGTTTGCCTTGAGATATCAGACGATAGATATATGCCGTCTTATCAACATACAAATAACCGGTTGAGCGTAAGTCTTCAAAATCTTGTATGCCAACGGGCATTTTCCTTATTACTGTATCCATAAATTTAATTGAAAATTGAAAATTGAGAAGGACAAAGATACTACTTTTTTCTGAAATGACAATTTTTTTCTTTTTGATTGAGTACATGGGAGCGCGGGCGTCCCGCCCGCACGTCCCGCCCGCAATAAAAGGAATCGCTCAATTACAAATATTCTAATTGTTTTAACATTCCTATAAGGCTTACAGCCTGATGGAGGAGGGGGCAATCTTGTCGCAGGGCGATGCCATACGCTATTGATTATAAGGCTTTCAGCCTTTTTTGTCAGGTTTATCTTATTTAAGATTCAGAAATGCGAAACATTAGTCAATTATACCTAATGCGAAAACACAAAATAAACGTTAATATATTCCATATTTATATAATAAACGGCTTATATGGTGGATATTTATATAATATTAGGATATATTAACGTGTGACATCGTGAATTTTCACGATGCCTTATCATTAAAATTCACGATGTCCTATCATTAAAATTCACTATTGACAAGCCCTTTTTGCCATTGTAATTTTGCACCGTCAAACGGAACGTAGTTTTCAACCACGAACCTCGCGAACCTCACGAACAATTCGTAATTGATTTTCTCTCTCGTAATTCGTAATTTGTAATTCGTAATTAAAATAAATATGGAAGTAGACGACAAAATTAAAAAAGACATCTTGGAACGCGCCGAACGCACGCTCCACTACACCAATCTGCTGATAGCGCAATGCGATAGCTGGCTCTCAGCCGAAGAAGGCAACCGGAATATGGAACAACGTATTTTGGAAAGATTGAAAAAGGAAAAGGAAGAACAATCAGCAATGAATGTATCAACAATTAAAAATAAAACAAAATGAAAAAACTATTCAATTTCAGTATCTTATGCGCAATCCTCACGATTGCCATGTCGGGTTGCGACCTCATTTTTTCGGATGAGCCGTCGTTCACGTCCTTCACCTTTACAGGACAAAAAGGGAAGTCGAAAATCAACGTTAAGAACCGCACAGTTGAAGCGGTAGCCGAAGTGACCGTCGACCTCGCCGCCATCACGCCCAACTTCAAACTGTCGCCGACCGGCACAGAAGCCACCGTCATCGGCGAACAGCAAATCAGCGGCGCCACCACCCAAAGTTTTTGGGAGCCGGTCAAGTACATCCTAACCACTGCCGACGGCGTAGCAACCGCGTGGACAGTCACCATCACCTACCCCGACGGCAATAACAACGGAGGAGGAGGGAAAGACAATCCACAAGGGCGTTTAAAGGCGGCGACGATTAAATACATCGATGCAAATGGTCAAATTTTGTATTTCTGTTTTGATAATTACGGCAAACAGACGCGCTATTATTCCATTGACCCTTCTTATGAAAATGGAAGGGGTATAATTATTATTGATGAAATAAACGGCAAATACCATTGGTGGAATCCCGAAGTTGGTTGGATGCCCGGCGAGCCTCAATGGGCGGGCATAAGAGTCTTTGCTTCCGAAGAAGACTTGAGCAGTTGGGATTTGATGGTGTCTATTGGGTTCGCGACCAAAACTGCTGCAACCATTGCAGGTCAACCGTGTTCTGTATATAAATTTCAGGGTGCGGAATTTGCCGTATGGAGTAAAAGTGTGTTTTTACGTATACGTCATGACCTCGGTGAAAATGCTTTG
Source organism: uncultured Tannerella sp. (assembly GCA_964442765.1). Lineage (GTDB taxonomy): Bacteria > Bacteroidota > Bacteroidia > Bacteroidales > Tannerellaceae > Tannerella. The sequence goes on from CAYUAK010000028.1 coordinate 1,929, forward strand.
GAGGCTGTGTCCGCCAGAACCGGCTGCCCCGCCAATGCCTTTACCCAAACCGTCGACATCGCCTGGTAAAACATTATAATATTTAAACACAATGAAAAAGATTTTTATTAAGCACAGAATTTCAGGGTATTATATCCTGATGGCGGTTATGGTTATGACGTTAACCGCCTGTCCGTTACTCTTCGATGAGGAAACCGATAAACACGTCAGTGTGTCGGGCATAATGCTAAACCCTTCTACTGCCGACCTCACGCCGGGCAGTACATTAGACCTCACCGCCACGATTGAACCTGCCAAAGCTACCGACCGGAGCATTGTATGGTACAGCAACAACATCGCCAGAGCAACTATTGCCTCTACCGGCGCACTTACGGCAAAGGTAACCATCCCTGCCTCAGCCACAGACGGCGAGGTCATCATCACCGTTTCGACTGTTGACGGCGACCGAAGAGCCGACTGCCGGATAACAGTATCAGGCGGCGGCAATAACGGGGGTAACAATGGTGGCAATAATGGCGGCAACAGCAAGGTGGCGGTTACAAAAGTGACGGTTGAGCCATCCTCAGCGAAGCTGAACATTGGCGAAACAGTACCGTTGAAAGCAACGGTCGAACCTACTAACGCCACCGACAAGACCGTCGCCTGGAGTACCAGCGATGCGAGCATCGCCACCGTGAACAGCGCCGGTGTGGTGACCGGTGTGAAGGCAGGCAATGCCACCATCACCGTAACGACTAACGACGGCGGACACAAGGCGACATGCCAAATAACGGTCACACAGCCCGAAGTGATGCTGGCGGCAGGCTTTACCCATTCTTTAGCGCTCAAAGCCGACGGCACACTCTGGGCATGGGGTTTTAATGAAGATGGTGAGCTGGGTACCGGCAACACGACCGACAGGGCTACACCTGTCAAACTATCCCTTACTGGTGTGAAAGCTATTGCCGCCGGTTATACCCACTCTTTGGCGCTCATGAACGACGGCACGGTGCGGGCTTGGGGTAAAAACAACATGGGACAGCTTGGCGATGGCTCCAATACAAATCGAAATGCTCCCGTCCAAGTGTCGGGCTTAACTAATGTGAAAGCCATAGCTGCTGCCGGAGATTTCTCATTGGCGCTAAAGAACGATGGCACGGTCTGGGCATGGGGGCGAAACGGCAGCGGCGAACTCGGCATCGGCAGCGGCGCCAACCGAAATACGCCGGTTCAGATTACGGGCTTATCGAATCAGGTCGTTGCCATAGGAGCAGGCGTATATCACGGTTTGGCAGTTATGAACGACGGTACGGCACGGTCATGGGGCGCTAATCCCAACGGTGAGCTTGGTAACGGCACGCAGACCTGGACTTATACACCCGGACCGGTGTCGTCAATCAGTGGCGCAAGCGCCATAACCGGCGGTCTCAACCACTCAATAGCTTTACTGAGTAGCGGTCAGGTCAGGGCTTGGGGCAGGAACGACTATGGTCAGCTCGGCGACGGCACAAAAGTTAATAAACTTACCCCTGTATCGGTACTTTCTATCACCGGCGCAAAAGCCATCTCGACAGGCGAATATCACGCTGTGGCACTCACCACGGGTGGCGACCTTTGGGTATGGGGCAGTAACATGTATGCCCAACTTGGCGATGGCAGCAGTAATGACAGACCAACCCCTTACAAGCTCTTAACGGGCATAGGCGCCATGGCAGCAGGGGGTCATCACGTGGTCATATACAAGACCAACGGTGAGTTCTGGGCTTGGGGGCGTAACACATACGGACAAGTCGGTGACGGATCAACCCAAACCCGCAATAGCCCCGTGAAAATCACGCTCTAAGGCTATAAAAATTATGAACGCCGATCTTTATTCGAACTGCCAACCGGGTCCCGAAGTCAGTAATTTGCAACAGCAACTGAACATCCTGATGCCTCAATTGGGTATTACAGATAGGGGACAATCACAAATTACTGTTGATGGTATCTTTGGTCTGAGAACATACGAAGCTGTTGTTGCTTTTCAGCGTAAAACTCCCGGTCTCGTTCCTAATGGCATCGTCGATCCATTGACACGAGCCGCCATACAAGCCGCCTTACCGGTGAATACAATACTAACGCCGCTCCGCGAGATTAGCTATCAGAGGGGTGGACTATTCCAAAATAAACTAAACTCGCTATGCCCAACCGATGAAGGAATAGACGTCGCCGAATTGCAATTTCAATTACTAACCATTTACCCTCCAGAGAACACTTCCAATTGGCTATATACAGTGACCGGAGGATATGGTGATAGAACAGAAGAAACCGTGAGGCAATTTCAACGCGATAATATTGGAACGCTACTTGAAACCGGAATAGCCGATCCCGATACCCGTAACCTCTTAGCACAGAAAAGTCCGCAAATGTTTGTAAAGGATTGGAATGTAAAACATATCAAACAAGTAAATGCCAACGGTTGCTGGGCGGCGTGTATTGCCATGATGTTAAATTCCACTGAACGCACAATCATTGATCAGGTTAAAAGTATAGATAGAAGTATGGTCGGTATTGAAGAGGCGATTATTAAAAGTTATTTGCCGGCAGAAAAGAGAGGTTTTATAGAAGGGTTAATAGACAGATGGGACCATGAAGTCGGAAAATCGAATTTGTTTGTAAAGACTGATTCTGATATGAATTATGAACGCTTAGCCCAAATATTCGGTCTCAAATTTCAGACAGGAATGAGTTGGACGCCTAAGGATTTTGTAAATGCGTTTAAAAAAGGTCCAATAGCTATAGAAATAAAGACTGATAGAAAAAAGTATCTCAAATTGGAAAATACATTTGGACACTTTTTACTCTTTTCAGGAATGGTAAGCGACTATGATAATTCAGGTAATAGAACATATTTAAAGATGCATGATCCTCTCGAAGATAAAGGGCGATGGTTGAGTTTTGAAGAATATCACAAAAATGTTGAAATTCAAATACCAACATCAGTCGCCTTTACTTTCCCATAGTTTGTAGTGCATTTTGACAGAAGCCCCCCTCATTTCCCCCCTCTATGGGAGGCAATGTCACTAAAATAGAGAAATAATGTCGCTTGTTTTTTTTTTCTGATTGCTTCGCAAGCTTATAATGACGAGTTGCCTATCTGTCATTCTTTCCCTTCCCCCTTGTCATTTGTTCCGCAAGCGAAACAGACACATTGATTGAATTTCATAGGAACGTTCTGAACGAAGTGAAGAATCGCATCGTAACAAAAGGTAAGCCAACTGCAGAGATTCTTCACTTCGTTCAGAATGACATGATGGGTAAAGACGCTTTTCTATCGTCATTTTCGTCTGTTTGAAAACTTGCTTTCATTGGGGTCTCGCAATGACGGTATAACACGTCACTGCGAGGAGGAACGACGTCTTTAGCCGCGAGCTTGCGTGGCGAAATCCAGAAATAAAAGTGTTATTTTAGTGACATTGCCCTCTATGGGAGGGGGGTCGGGGGGGAGGCTTTTAGGGTAAACCAGAAGCGGGTGCCTTTGTTGGGGGCGCTTTCGACGTGGAGGTCGATGCCGTGCTGTTGTAACATTTCACGGCAGACGATTAAGCCAAGACCTGTACCTTGCTCGCCGGCTGTCCCTTGGCTTGAGTGGACGCTACCCAGCCGGAACAGGTTATGGATTTGCTCTTCCGTCATCCCTATACCGGTGTCGGAGACAGACACCTCCCCCCCAAGCCCCCCTCCAAAAGAGGGGGGAGAAACAATTCCTCCCCTCCCTTTTGGGGAGGGGTCGGGGGTGAGGTGTAATGTCACCGTCCCGCCGGCGGGGGTAAATTTGACGGCATTCGCCAGCAGGTTGCGGACGACGGTGGTCAGCATGGCGCGGTCGCCGTAAACATCAGCCTCTTCGGGCATTTCGACGGCAAAGGTGACGTTCTTTTTCTTTGCCATGTTACGGATAAGCGTGATGTCGGTGCGTAAAGCGGCGACAAAGTCGAATGTATCAGGATTGTATGTCAAGCGTCCTGTTTGCAGTTGTGCCCAGCCGAGCAGGTTATAGATGAGTTCGACATGCCCTTCAGCCGATTCCAAGAGGCTGTCGTAGTAGTTGGCTAACGTTGCAGCGTCCCACCGGCTGCCATGCTGCGCCAGCAGTTTCAGCGCATCGCGTTGCGCTACCGCGGGGTTGCGCATATCGTGCGAAATGATATTGAAAAACTTGTCTTTGGTGTTGTTCATCTCGTCAAGCGCTTTATTACGTTCGGTCAGCGCTTCGGTACGTTCCGCAAGAGCGGTTGCACGTTCTGAAAGGGCGGTATTGCGTTCGGTAAGGGCAGTAGCGCTATCTGCCAGCGCTTTGTTGCGGCGGTTGCGCAAGCGAAGCATATACCACAGCAAGAAAAGCATCGCCACAGCAACCCCAATCCCCCCAGCAACAACCACCGCTGTAAGTTCTGATTCTTAATCACCTGCTGTTGTTGCCCGATTAACAACTCTTTCTTTTCCGTTTCGTACTTGGCTGCCATTTCTTCCGAAGCGCGTAAAGCAGTTTCAAGCGCTTGTTTTTTTTCAATAGAATCAACTATTTCCTTTTATAATATATGTGGTCGAAATTCCTTTTGTGCCAAAGCAAGTTCGGAAAGCATCGTATAACAAGTTTTTTGTCCTTCTAATTGATTAAGGTATAAAGTTATTTTGAGCGTTTCTTTGATGTGTTTTTCAGCTTCTCCGAAGTTCCCTTTTAATTTTTCTAAAGCAGCCAGTTGCGAAAGTGCTGCTGAATAACCATAATCATTGTTAATTTCTTTTTCAATTTTCAGCGCTTGATAAATATACTTTTCAGCCTTTTCCAAATCGAATAGAGATAGATAATTCGCACTTAACCGAATATAAATAGTCCCTAACATATAAACGTTGTTTTGCTGCTCAAAAATACGCAATGCGTCTTCTAAACAGGTTATTGATTTTTCATATTGGTGGTTACTCATATAGGAATCGGCTAAACGGGGTAATGTGAACGGATCTTCAGGATTCAAGGCGTATGCTTTTTCACTGAATTCAATTGCTTTTTCTGTTGCATTCATATCCCTATATACCATTGACATTTGATTATAAATATGTGCGAGTTTTTTTTTGTCATTCAATCTTTCACTGATTTGTAATGCCTCCATAAAATATTGCAAGGCTGTTTCGTACCATTCTTTGAAAGCGTAGACAACTCCTGTGTTGACATTTACATTGGACTTCCATGCCTCATTATTAACATCCTTAACCCATTCAAGCGCCCGATGGCTGACTACTATTGCCGAATCCCATAAATTCATTCTGAGGTAAAGAGACGGTATGCTTGTAAAAAACCATTGACGCCCTCTATCCCAATCCAACTGTTCACTCAGTTGTCGAACTTTAAAGAAATACTCTTCTGCTTTTATAAAATCGTTATATTCATAAAAGTCTGCAATTTGTTTATACACGAGAATGAGATTCGTATCCTGTTTAGCGACTGCCGCCAGCCGTAGCAGGCTATCTAATTGGGCATTGCCGGTAGGTTCGATAAGCGAATCCGCCGGTTGGACAGTTGTTGCAGTCTTTACTTCGGCAGGATTCGGGGTGCTGTTGCAGGAAAACCAGCACTGTACGGCAAACAGTAAAGCGATTGCTATCAGCGGATTGCGGGTCAAGCCCGCAATGACGGGGGGCATTTCAATCCTCCCCATACTGGGGGGACAGAGGGGGGCTTCTTTCTTGTGAGTAATTAATTTCATATTGACGCAAAAATATTCTCTGTGAAACTTTGTGTTCTCTGTGTCTCTGTGTTGAAAAATCAGGTAATAGCAATCTGCCATTCTTTGATACCTTTGGAAGCGATGCTGAAGGCTACGCCTATCTTCACCAAGCGACGGCTGTCGGCGGTGTAAGGTATCAGGTAACCTTTTTCACCTATTTGGGCGATGGCATCTTCGGCTGTGGCATTTTCGTCTATCTTGAATTCGAAAACGTAGATAGAATCGGCGGTCTTTACAACGGCATCGGCACGACCGGTGGCGCTTTTGACCTCCGCTTCGACAAACTGCCCCATGAGCGTAAATAACAAATAGAAAATCAACTGATAATACTTTTCGTCCTTGTCGCGATTTTCTTCCAAATCATACGGAATGGAAGCGTAAAAGGCTTTCAGCAGGTTCATGAAATCGTCGATATTGCTGTCTTGGATAGCCATTATAAAAGCTATTACCGAGAAAGAATTGTTCTTGACGACCTGCGGCGTATAAGCAGGAAGTAAATGGTTAAGAAATCCGTATTTGACTTCTTCATTTGGAAAACCGAGCTTAAAGGCATCTAATTTTTCAATGTACGACTTGATTGTCAGATATCCGCTTTGGTAGAGTAACGGCTCAAGACTTGTCCCTCCCACACGATAATCGTCAATGGCGCTAACCGCAATGATCACATCGTTTTCAAATTTGCGAATATCATAGTTGTTGTGTTTTAGCGCCTCGACCAAAAATGTGGGCGTGCCTGTTTTGAACCAATAGTATCCGAAATCCTTTGCTTGGAATACACTCAAAAGGCTGAACGGATTATACATGTCGTCCCCTTTTTTGGCAAAACGATAGCCATCATAACGTTTTTTCAATTCGGCAACTGTCACAGGATATGTTTTTTCTGTCTCTTGCGCCAATGCCTGTATTTCCGGTTGAAAGTTTTGCAAAAGTTCGGCTTCGGAAATACCGCAGATGCCTGCAAACTGTGCATCCAAGCTGATGTCAATCAACTGATTCAAATCGCTGAAAACACTCACTTTCGAGAACTTCGTGACACCTGTCAGGAACACAAAGCGCAAAGCATAGTCCATCCCTTTCAAGACGCCGTAAAACCCCTTGAGAAAAATACGTAACTCTTCATTTTTTTGCGGTTCATGCATCGTGTTGATTAATGCTCTGTCGTACTCATCAACTAAAACAACCACTTTTTTGCCCGACATGACATAAGCGGTATCTATCAGGGTTGAAAAACGTGCGGACAGGGTGTCGTGCTTTTCCGTTATTCCCCATTGACTTTCATATCTGTTAAAAATAGCGTTTAATACTGTTTTCACCGAAGGGAGGTCTTCACAGTCACCCAGAGTGAAATCGATGTACAATACCGGATAGGTTATCCAGTCTTTTTCGATTTCCGAAATGTACAACCCTTCAAACAGTTCCTTTTTCCCCAGAAAATAGGCTTTGAGGGTAGATAAAAAGAGACTTTTTCCGAACCGTCGCGGACGACCGAGAAAGTAAGGTTTGCTGATACGGGTTAATTCATAAACGTATCGCGTCTTATCAACATAAATACATTTTTCGGTACGCAGCTTTTCAAAATCCTGTATGCCAACCGGCATGTGCCTTATTGCAGTATCC
>CAYUAK010000029.1:0-2835 GCA_964442765.1 uncultured Tannerella sp.
GACGAAGGTACAGGAACCCGACGGCAATAAACGCGAGTTAGCTTACGACTGGGAAGGGAATGTCATCCATGCAAAGGACAGCGACCGCGATGTCTACTTTACTTATCGGGGCGTCAATAAGTTGGCCTCCCGAACTGAAAGGGGCGCCACGCTCCGTTTCCTCTACGACACGGAAGACCAGTTGCGGTGTGTCGTCAACGAAGCTGATGAGCGGTATACCTTTACACTCGACGCGCAGGGTGATGTGGACGAAGAGACCGGCTTCGACGGACAGAAGCGTGTCTACTTCCGTGACTTAGCCGGACGGGTGACAAGCGTCCGACGTCCCGACGGTCGTCTGACAAACTACGAATACGACCCTGCAGGGCGCGTGACAAAAGTCATCTACAACCCCGACGACCGAAAACTGCAGAAAGAGGAGACCTACGAATACCGGCGCGACGGGGCATTAGTCAAAGCCGTCAACGAACATGCCGAAGTGATTCTCGAAAGGGATGTCCTGGGCCGGGTCGTTAAGGAAATATGCAACGGAGTAGAAGTATCGAGCGAATACGACCTCTCCGGCAACCGGACGCACATCACCTCTACCCTCGGCGCCGACATACAGGCGGAGTACAACCTGATGGGTGATGTGGTATCCCTGTCGGGTGGCGGATGGCAGACACAGTACCGGCGCGACCTTTTTGGCTTGGAGACAGCGCGTTCGTTTGGCGGTGGCCTGCACTCGCATACGGAGCGAGACCGCCTCGGAAGGGTCACCGCACATCATTTTCAGAAAAACAGTCGCACTGTCACAGAAAAGTCGTATCTTTTATCAGAAATAGAAAATAGGCTGCGTTTCGGCAATTCAAAAAAAACAAGTTTTTTTTGGTATTGCTCTCAACTTGCACTATCTTTGGGGCTCCAACGACAGGCTGTTATCCATCGTCACCGACGGCAATGTCAAGCGCTTTGACTACGACGGATGGGGTAACCTGTCGAAGACGTTCTTTGAAAATGGTCAGGTCGAGTACCGGCATCCCGACAAGGCGGGCAACCTGTTCGAGCGTTTAGACCGCTTAGACAGGAAGTACGGCGCTGGGGGGCAGTTACTCAAGACCGAAAACTGGGAATACAAGTACGACCGCGAGGGTAACCTGATACGCAAGAAGGACAAACACGGCGCTACATGGCGCTACGAATGGAACGAAGCTGGCCTGTTAGTCAGGGTCAAGCGCCCCGATTCCTTCGAGGTGTCCTTCACCTACGACGCCTTGGGACGTCGCTTGGAAAAAGAGTTCTTAGACACCGTCACCCGCTGGGTATGGGACGGCAACGTTCCGTTACACGAACAGCGCTCCGACTACCGCCGCGACTGGGACGAGGTCAAGAAGTGCATCTACTGGGAAGAGACTAAGCAACCCTTAGTGACCTGGGTCTTCGAAGAAGGCACCTTCATCCCCACCGCCAAACTGACCGAGACCCAAAAGCTATCCATCGCCGCCAACTACTTAGGCACCCCCGAAGCTATGTACCGCGACGACGGCGAAGCCGTATGGCAATGCGAGCTGAACAGCTACGGCAAAGTGCGCAACTTCCGAGGCGCTGCCAAAACCGACTGCCCCTTCCGCTATCAAGGCCAATACGAAGACCTCGAAACAGGCCTCTACTACAACCGCTTCCGCTACTACTCGCCCGACGAAGGCCTCTACCTCAGCCAAGACCCGATTGGACTACAAGGCAATAATCCAACTCTTTACGGGTATGTGAAAGACGTAAATAGTTGGATAGATGAGTTTGGATTAGCTTGTAAAAAACCAAAAGTTAAAAAACCATTTTATAGGTACATCGGTGAAGAAGAATTTCATATCATAAAAAGGACAGGAAAAATTCCCAATATTGATAAATCTGGTAATTATAAGAAAATTTATTATACAAACCATAATTATAAAACTGCAGGACGCGCTAAGACCCATAATCAACTACGATCAAAGCCTAAGTATCGAGTTGAAATTGACCCTTCAAATGTGCCTGATCATAAATCTTTTTCATGGATTAATCCAAGTGATAACCCTCAATGGGGAATTGGAGGCGGAGTTGAAAGTACAACTTCCAACTCTATAATAGTTGATATATCTAACATAACTTTACTTAAAGGAGGATAATAACATGAATGAAATAATACCCAATCAAATAGATTTTATTTTTATCGATTTAAAAGGATTTTTTATTCAAAATCTTATTGTCTATTTTAATTTTATTGTAGGAAAGAAAAATAATCATTCTATAGGACCTCTAATTAGTAATGAAAAAGGAGTTATTACTCTTTCAAGAGAATTAATTGAAAAATCAATTAATAAAAACATAATAGATTATCCAATGGATTATCACGGAACATTAAATGATTGTTCTCATTTAGAAATTGTTATTTTTCCAAAAAAAAATCTTGAAAGGAGAGTAGACATGTTAAAAGAATTCTTTCCGGAAATTTCTTTATCTTTTAAAAAAATGATTGATACAAGTAATAATGAAGAAATTTATTTTTATAAAAAATTCGAATTACCATTAAAAAATCACAAAATTATTATTGAAGTTTTTAAAAAAATTGATATTGATTTGTGATTATAATGGCTTTACAAATATTAAAAGTAGTGGATGAAAAAAAACCTAATCATAGTTCTAGTTAGTTTTGTGGCTACTGGATTGTAGGGCAACCGGGTGCATTTCAAATTGTCGCATGCAAATCCCGTCAGGATAGATATTGGTAGAAAATAGATACCGTCCTCAATCTCAATGACCGTCTCAGACTCAGTGACCGTCGCAGACTCAGTGATCACAGGCTCATTGACCACAAAT
>CAYUAK010000030.1:0-12696 GCA_964442765.1 uncultured Tannerella sp.
GGGAGAGCAGAGGGAAAAACAGAAGGAAGGGCAGAGGAAAAAGTAGAAATTGCCAAAGAACTGAAGAAGTTTGGAATGCCATTTGACCAAATTTCTGCGGCTACAAAACTATCGATTAGAGAAATTGAAAACTTGTGACAATGATAAATCAATGTAACAACGGCATCTTGCCGTTGTCTTACTTCTCGTCATTTCCCTTTTTTCAACGGCAGGGATGCCGTTGATACTTTTTCGCAATGACGATGTTCGCTTTCAGTCATTGTGAGGCGGAACAGCCTGTCCTGAACCATCATCCTGTCACTGATTCATGTTCAGGGGATTCAGGACAGGAACGAAACAATCCGGCAAAAAGCGACAATTTGAATCCCATCGGTATAAGTCAAACCAGACGAGAGAAAAAATTAGGGACTACCAAAAACCTATCACGTCATGCTGTACTTGATTCAGAATCTCCTCGTTTTCAGGGGATTGCGGGTCAAGCCCGCAATGACGAGTGTGTAAAAAAAGTGGAGTTTTTAGAAGTACCCCATTGGATGAAGATTTGCCGAAAGTAAGCGAGAGGTATATGGATTTTTTTTAAGGAGGCATGAAAATAGGAACGGTTCATAAAATCCATCTGGGGGGAAGTGCGGGCAATTTGGCAAGCAAATAACTTAGTGAGGATAATTCCAAATGAAGAAAATAATAATCCTTTTATTTTTGCTTTTTTGAACACGAAGCAAGGGCAAACTATTACGAAAACCAAATTAGATAAGGAGTTACTCTCTGCTATAAAAGAGGGCAAATATCGTCTTGTCTTCATAACGGGTAATGCCGGAGACGGGAAAACGGCTTTCATTCGTCAGATTGAAGGCATTGCTGAAAATGTCGAAAAATTGTCGAACCGGAACGGGGCGCTTTTCACCATCAACGGCATTCCTTTTCAAAGCAACTACGATGGCTCGCAAGACGAAGAAGAAAAAGCGAATGACAGGGTGCTTGGCGAATTTTTCAAACCCTTCGAGGGGTTGAAAAATTATGCTGAAGCATCAGAAGGACGGATAATAGCCATCAACGAAGGACGGTTAGTCGATTTCCTGTAAGAGCCGGCAAACAATCACACAGCTTAAGTTGAACTGATTGACGACTATTTCTATCGGGAAGGATTTGCCGAACTGCCTGCCGGGCTGATGATTATTAATCTGAACCTCCGTTTCGTTACCGCATAAAAGTTTCAACACGTCCGCGTGTGACTAAGCATGGAGGAGAGACTATAAAAGCGGTATAAGGGGTTTTTACGAATGGTTGACACGGGTTCTATTGATTGAAAGAGGAGGAAGTGAAAAAAATTGAATAAAAAAATACTTCTAAAAAAATATTTTTGTTCATCGACAACTTTTCTCAAAAAAACCTTTATCTTTGCACCCATCAATAGCTAAATTAAGCTATAAATTTTTATGAGCCAACGGCTACCAATCGCACCATTTTGGAATTGAAATGAAGCAGCCGATTTTTCTGCTATTGAGGCAGTTTTTCTACCAATCGCACCATTTTGGAATTGAAATATAAAAGAAAAAGAAAAACCAACCAGGAATTATTAACTACCAATCGCACCATTTTGGAATTGAGATCGTTATTAAAACAAATACTTTGATAAGAAGATTAGCTACCAATCGTACCATTTTGGAATTGAAATGCTTCGGTTGCTAATACCCGAACCGTTCCCGTGACCGAAAAAAGGGGGCTTGGGATAGGTCGCGGCAGATCCAGTCGGCTTGCCGAAGTTGGTCGGCGCTGAAGTTGGTGGTCAAGGCTAAACAATACATGCCGGCAGCTTTGGCGGCTAACACGCCGTTGATGGCATCTTCGACGACTAAGCAATACTCCGGGGCTATCCCTATCTTTTGGGCGGCAATAAGAAAAATATCCGGAGAGGGTTTTTTATACGCTACTTCTAAGCCATTGACAGTGGCGTCGAAAGTGTCGGCAGGTAAACCTATTTCGCGGAGATTGATTTCCATCTTCATAAAATCGGCGCTGGTTGCAACAACGGTCTTGATGCCTGATGCTCTGCATCTTCTAATAAAACTGCGAACACCGCGAAGCGGCTTAAGCTTACCCTTCACTATCTCGCCATAAATAGTGTAAGCGCGTAACTTGGCGGCTTCTATATCTAACGTTATGCCGTATTTTTCGGCCACTCCGCCTATATAACGATTCTCACCGGCCCCTACAAATGGCAGGAAGTCAGCAGGTTGAACGGTGACGCCAATCTCTGCAAACATACGAATTGCCGACAAGCACATCTGACGCTCGGAATCAACTAATACGCCATCCATATCGAAAAGTACTGCCTTTATCATCATTAACAAAACGCTTTTTTTCTATAATTATTGTGCATTGCCACTTCGATATCCTAAGTTGGTGGAGCGGATGCTTTTGATAGCGGTAACGGCGCCGAAGCCTGTGGGGAGCTTAACGGATTGCAGGTCGGCGCCGGTAACATTGTCGAAGACGATGGCGTGGCGGGCGTCGGGGGTTTCGCAACGGATGGTACAGTTTTTCAGTTGTACGTCTTTGGCATGGCGAAACCAGTAGCCGTAGGCGGGCTGGGTGCGCAGGTCGGCAACGTTGTAGCGTCCGACACCTAATTCGGGGGGCGAAGCCTGTGCGTCTTCTGCGGGATGACCACCTTTGACTGTCAGGTTCACGCCTTTAAAGCGGATGTTGGTTATGTAGCCCGTATGACGACCGTCGGGTAATGTGAAAGGCAGTCCGCCTTCTACATCGGCAGGGTCGGGTAACTTGTAGCCTGCAATGATGGGCGTTGCTTTGTTTTGAGAGCCACTGTACTCTGCCCACCGACGACCACTGAAAGAACTGCCTGCATACACTTCAAAGATGTCGATGTCGTTGATGAAAATGTTTTCTACCCTTCCAATGTTGGAATTAGTACATAAGAGTTCGTCCCTGACGACACTGTTTTCGCTAAAACGGAAGCGTTGCACATCGGCGCCGATGACACGTCCTCTGTTTGAGATAGAGATAAAAAAAGGGGCGCGGGTGCGAAACATCATCGAGCGGGAATGTATTTTGCCTGTATGACCGGAGTTGAGGTAGATGTTTTTGACGACAGCGCCGTCGTTGGTCGAAATAGAAAAACCGGCTTTGTTGGAACCTAACACATAGATGTTATCCACATAGACATCCTGAATATCGTCAGCAGTCTCCGAGCCTATCTGAAAAAGATTACAATTGGTATCGCCGATGATATTGCGTACCTTGTAGTCTTTGACAGGGCGCGTAAATCCTAAAGAGCAATCCGAGCCTAATTTCACGATATCGTCCGAGCTGACTTTCGAGTAGATATTGGTGGCAGCGACATGGTTGCAGGCCATAAAGTCATAAATATCACGGGCATTCGATGTGTTATATTTAGCAAAATAGGTGTCATGCACGTTCAAGGTATCGGTGCCTGTCGCTAACAGCACAAAATGACCGCCCTGGTCGATTTGCAGCATGTTGTCGGTATTGAAGTTTTTCCTGCCGCCCTGCTCTATGTAATAAGGTTCGTCCTTATCGGGGTCGTACCACAAGTCTTTCCCGATGTCGAAACCGCCGATTTCGATTTGGGTACACAGTTTGAATGTGAACATTTTGTCGGCTCGTTTTTCGGGTGCATTATCCATGACGCGGTCGCTCGTCACTAAGTTGCCGTTGCCGGTGATACGTCCGTTTCCGAAAATCTTGATGTTGCTTTCCCGCTCTGCAAAAAACATGGTATTTCTAAAAAAAGTATGTCCTACATCCTGTTTGATGAGATAGTTTTCCGGTTCGTTATAGGGTGAAGGGTCGGTCGGCGACAGTCCGGAGCGATAGGGTCGGTCGCTAAACCAGGTCGGTTCGGGTGCGTCATGGCCTGGCAGACAGCGAATAATGGCGTCCTTATCTATATGTAGCCATACATTACTTTTAAGATGAAGGGTACGCACCGGATAGTCGCCGGTTGTAAACGACAGGATGCCGCCACCTGCCTCATGGATAAAGCGGATGGCATTGTTGATGGCATCCGTATCGTCGGTTTGGCCGTCGCCTTTCGCCCGGAATGCTTTGACATCTATCTTGCCTGTGTAGAGGTCGATGACATTTGATTCGCCGGTATTGTGTCCGCCTTCTATCATCAATTTAAAGTGGTAAGTCTCATTCGGTTTCAGATTTTCCGGAGTCACAAACGAGCTATTCGCTTTGAGGGTTTTATTTGTGTACCAGTTGAGGCCTCCATCTGTTGATATCATCAGAGAGATATTTTTTGCGCCGGTTGGGGGCGTCCACCGGATAACCGGTTTCAGGTACAGGTCGGGCGTCTCTTTCAAGGTGAACATTACAGGCATCTCGCGATGGAGGTCTGAAATGGTACGCACACCTTCAATAAAGGCGGTACTCATTGGCGTTGAAACGCTGTGGTAGACCTCCGGCTCGGAAGTGGAGTAGAAGGCATGAAAGATATAGGCCTGTTCGTTGGCTATTTTTACGTCTTTTATTCTTAAACGGATGTCGATGCCGTTCAGCGGACGCAGGTCGATAGCCATAAATGTCAGCGTTTGTCCCGCGTCGCCGTTGTCCGAAATGATGGCTTCGCCTACTTTATTGTACGAATAATTGGTGCCTGTCCGTCCGATGGATTGCTGGGGCAGGTTACGTAACGTGACTTCTCCTCGTCCGATGATGTTGGCCGTTGTATTATCCGGAGTGACGGTTATCCCTTTCGGGATATCAAAACGGACGGTGGCATTAGGCGAGCGTTGTCCGGCGATGAAATCGAGGATGAGCTCGCCCTGAGTGTCGACTGTCATGGTCTTTCTATTGGCTTTTAATACCGGATTGAGCGCTCCACTTCTTACTTGTACGGGGTAGTTTTTCCTTGATTGTCCGCTAATTAACACGATAGCATCGCCTGTTACAAGCGTTCCTTGCATTTTCCGGTGCCGGTAGATGTCTATTACGTCGTAAGCAAAGGGTTGTGTGCCATTAGTGCCGAATTGATGGCTTATTTCGCTGAATTTTAGGCCAGTACTGACTAATCCTTCATCGACGGGGGTATCCACTGTGAAGGAATAGGTCTTGCCGTTGATTAAATAGACAGTATCATTTCTGATATCAATCACATTGGGTGCGTTTTCGAGCGTGGTCAAGGCGGCATTTTCTTGCGCTTGTGCTGGGGCACATGCAAAAGAGAGGGATAGTAATGTGGTTAGTAAAGGTTTCATTTTTTACTGTTTGTTGAAGACGGCGACGAAGCCTCCTGCGGGCTGCAGGTCGATGATCAGCCGGTCGTTGAAAGTTGTTGGGCCTAAGGTGTTGATGAGGGCGCCGTTTTTAGCGCCGAAAGAGAGGCGTTTACCGCTGAAAGAGATGAGCTGTTCGGTCGGTTTGATGTCGCGTACAAAAGTGGCCTGGTAGTTGGCGCTGCCTAAGAACGACAGGTTGATGGTGATGGTGCGGGCTTCGGCGCCGTTCAAAACAGCCACGAACCAGTTATCACCTTTTTTGCGTGCATAAGCGGCTACTTCGCCGATGGCGCTCGGTTCGAGTACGAGCGTCTTATCCCATACACTTGGTATCTGTTTGATGACTGCAGCGGCCGGATGTTTGAGCATATCAGCGGGGTCGGCTGCGTAAATCAACAGGGGCGCTGTCAGGATAATAGCGGATGCAATCTGATGTACATCGGTCGTCTCGGCCTTGCGGTCGCCGAAGTGCATCGGCGTATAATCGGCATGTCCGGCTACCATGCGCGTGAAGGGCAGGGTTACATTATGACGCGCCCAAGGGCCCCGTGATTCAAAACCCTTGATAGCCTCGCGGGATATCTCATTAGGCCAGGTCTTTGCTTCGCCCGCCGGTTTGGATGCGCCATGGAAGTCGAGAAGCAGTTTGCGCTCTGCGGCCAGTTTGAGGCACGACAGATACAGGTCTTCTATTTCTTTGGCCTCATGGTCGAAGAAGTCTATCTTAGCGCCGGCAGCGCCGATGCTTGAGATATGGTCGAAGAACTTGAGCCGTTCGTTTGCGTCCCAGATTTCTTTGGAGTGTTTCCACAGAAGTATTCTCACCCCCAGCTTACGTGAGTAATCAATAAACTCCTTTTGTTGTTCAACCGGCCAGCGTGACCAGTGTCCTTCTACGACATGGTATTCAAAGCCCATCTCTGCAGCGTTTTTAGAGACTAATTTCATCCCTTCGAGCGTTCGTGGTACCGTGAACAGGTATCCCCAGGCGGCGCGTCCCGGCTTGAGCCAGTCAGCAAAACGTCCTTCCGGAAAATATTTCCTGTCGGGTTCGGGCGACAGGTTGTACAATATATCCGTGTTCACTAACGCGGTCAGGTCAGGCGCTATGGCAACGGTTCGCCATGGGGTGATGATGTCGCCTTCTATAACCGGCGGCAAAGCTAAGCGTTTGACGTCTTCTTCGCTGTAACGGAGTACAAAGGGATAAGAGGCAGGCTGCTCGTGTGCCAAGCGAATAGCCATCCCCATCTTACCATCGCTCTGGAAACCCATCCCGCAATAGTTGCTAATAGCCGCCTCGCTGATAGAAAGATAGCCTAAGCCGTCTTTCAGTTTGACGGTAACCGGAGGCGCCATCCATTCGCCTTCTTTCACTTCACAAATTGTTTTCTTGACATGCTCTGTTTCGTAGTGCATATAGAAATCGTGATACCACACAGTACTGCCTTCCGGAAGGCGGAACGTAGTAGGCTCGCCGTGTACTGCACGCTGCCCCGCTCCGGGGATAGTAAAACGAAATGCTACTCCGTCGTTGAATGCGCGCAAATCCAAACAAAAACTTTTGAAAACGGGATGATTCAATGTGACTTTGACTCCATTGTAATGATTTACAATGGTATCGTGAATGCCAATCCAGCGATTAACGGTGTGTTCTTCGTAGCGTTGCTCTGCTATATACGAGACTTTCTTACCGGCATTGACTTCATCGACGGTTATACCCATCGGCGATTCGGCTATTACTACCGTGCCTTTATAAAGCACGTCAAAGGTTAATGATGCCCCGGTTGAAACCCGCAGGACAACATGGCCGTCAGGACTGGCTATTTCAACCTTTCGGCGGTTTGCCTCATGGCAACTGCACAAAGCAAAAAACAAGAACGAAATAAATAATAGATTTTTCATCTGTTTATATTTTAATTTTTAACACTAAGGTCAGATGGAACATTTCATCATTTAAAATTTAATTATATTATCGCTTTACGAAGTGAAGCAATGTCCATGAAAATCATTTTTTTTGGTGTTGAGCCTTATACACCATAGTGGTAACTTACAAAGTCATAAAACGGTAAGTAACTTTGCCGATGTTGTCAGGTTTGCCTTTTTCGGGTTTAGAGATAGCGCCTTCCCATTGGCCTTTTCGGTTTTTTGTAACCGTTATTTCGCGCCAGGTATAGATGCCTTTTTCGTAGTCGTAGGTCTCGCCGTCGTCGTCGTATAGTAGGTAATGGCCGGGTTTTTCGCCGTAGTGGCGTATTTCAATCGCCGCCTTGTCGCCGTTTGCAGGGGCGTGCAGGCGGTTCTCCATCATAGGGATAAGGCCTCCGTCCTTCACAAACACCGGTATTCGGTCTAAGCCCGGCTTTACGGTAATAACCTGGCTTTCGCCAGCAAACTCGCCGGTGTAAAAATCATACCATCGGCCTTGTGGCAGGATCACTCTGCGCGATGTCTCACCGGTAAACATTGGGGCTACTAATAGATAGTCGCCTGCCATATACTGGTCCCTGCATTCGCGTCCTACCGCTTCCAAGTAAGGATTGGCTTCAAGGCTTTGATTGCGTATTTCGGTCGTGTTATCGGTTTGGAATCCCGCTTCGAGCACCATGGCGCGGAAAGGGGGGGTGCCTTCAAAATGATACAACGCAAATGCTGTGTAAAAATAGGGCATAAGTTGCATGCGCAGGTTGGCGTAGTATTGTACCTGCGTGGTTACACTGTCGAAAGACCAGGGTTTTGTACCGCTGCTCCATGCGTTTATCATAGCCAAAGGCGAGAAGATATTCGACTGAAAACGGCGTAACCACTCTTCGCCCGTCCGCGAGCTGCGCACTTCGGGCGTCCACAAAACGCCGCAGAAGCAACTGTTGATCAATGCGGTGATAAAATCCTGGTGGCTGTAATAATCGTTATAGATAACGTATGGCAGGTTATTACCTCCGGCGTTGGTGCCGCGTACCAATCCATACGTCCGCTGGTTGCGTTGCCGGTATATCGCATCGGTCAGTTTCATCGTCAATACGCCATACGTTGACCGCAACTTCGTGGCGCTGTTACCGGAAGGGAATGTAGCGACATCCGGCCATAGATAATTATCATTGCCATCGACCTCGTCAAACTTATACCCGCTCACACCGATGTCTATCTGTGATTTTTTAATTTGTGCCGCGAATATCTCCCGTGCTTTTGGCAAACTGAAGTCGGGGACGACGCCGCACCATACCGTATGTGAGCCGGTTAGCGGTTCTATCTCTTTAAATATCGGTGATTCGGGCGATACGTATGGGTTTGTCCACAGGTTGATACGGACGCCTTTTTTTAGCATGGTCTGAACGAATCCTGCCGGGTCGGGGAAGCGTCCTTTGTCCCATTCAAACGTACACGGGTAGGCGCGTGACTGCCATCCGGGTTCTAATCCGATAAAATCGAGCGGGAATCCCCGTTTCTCGAACTCATTGGCTTCTTCTATCACCTGGTTGGCTGTGTAGAGGCGGTGTACGCGTTGTGTAAAACCAAGCCCCCAACGTGGAGGCAGGCAGCCGCCGCCACAGTACAGGTTATAGCGTCGAACGGCGTCTAAGGGTGTTGGCCCTGCAAAGATATACACCTCGACGCCATTAGCCGGGATCAATGCTTCCAACACATCCGAGTAGGGGTGTGACGACCAGGTGCGGTCGGTGTTGCGGTCTTTCACCTCCGGTGGGTCTTTGCTGTCTTTACGTACGGCCGAGCCTACATAGACGGTGAGAAACTCTGCGGTGTTAATAAAAACGCCGTAACCGAGCGATGACACATAGAAAGGAACCGGCGCGTGCGTGCGGCCAACGTCCTTATTCTCACTGTAATGATCCATACGAAGGTCGAGAATCTTTCCGCGTTGATGCACTGCTTTGAAGTGGAGACCCAGGCCGAAAATCTGCTCGTCTCGTGCTAAAGGGAAGCGGAGGTACACTTGACC
This sequence comes from uncultured Tannerella sp., assembly GCA_964442765.1. Lineage (GTDB taxonomy): Bacteria > Bacteroidota > Bacteroidia > Bacteroidales > Tannerellaceae > Tannerella. The sequence continues at coordinate 9,226 of CAYUAK010000030.1, forward strand.
GTTGATGGTTTCGGCTTTGATGTCGTTCATAATAGGCGGTAAAGAGGCTTTGCCCATCTTTTCGATGGCTGCCTGGTTGGGCTGGCTGCCGGCGGCTGATAATAAATTAAAGGCATCGGGCTTGCCGTAGGATGATTTCCATACGCCTTGGGTTATTTCCTGCCATTGCAGGGTTTGGGCTGAGATGGTTGTTGTGAGAAATAACAGTAATATAAATATTACGGGACACACGAACACCCTCTTTCCCCCATTCTCCCTTTGAAGTCGTGTCTGCCGACAGGCAGGGGGGCAGGGGGATGTAAAGAGGGTAGTGGGATGCAAAGGGGACAGAGGAATGTGGAAATCCGCGCGAGCGGAGAAGGAGTGTTTCATAATTATATTTTTATTGTTTTGTGAATCTTAAACAGTAGGGATGCCGTTGATACTATGGGGTCAAGACAGCGGTTAGGCCTTTGCTTTCGCGTAGGTTGGCGTCGACGGCTGTCACTTTGAATGTGACTAATTTGGTTTTGGCAAGTGTGATTGCATTGACCGTAACATTTGTTCCTGTCGCTTGGGTAGCTAACTGATAGGTTGGCTCGCTTTCGACGGCGTAATAGATGTTATAAGAAACGGCATCGGCGCTTTTATCCCAGGTGAGTGTTGCTGATGAGGCATTTGTTTTGGTGACGGTCAGGTTACTAACGTCTTTCACTTTCGCAACAACCGGTATTTGGGTGATGAGATAGGTCTCGCCCCGGGCGCTTTCAAAGCTGATTTGGTTGCGGTTAACGACTGTAATCGGCACTTTTTTGCCTTTTATTGTTTTGACGGTCGCTTGAGCGACTTCGGGATACCTTACTTCGCACCGTCCGCCGGCTATTGAGTGGATTTCAAACTTATCGGCGTGGTTGTCCGACCACGCTGCCGAGACCTCAAAGGCACCTCTGGCGAGAATGCCCTTAAAACTGCCTTTTGTCCATTTGGCAGGTAGGGCAGGTAGCGGTTCTAAGACATAATCACTGCTTTGGAGGAGCATCTCCAGGACGCCCGACGTAACGCCGAAGCTCCCGTCTATCTGCAGTTTGACATTCTTTCTTTCCGGTATATAGTTGGCGGTCACATTACAGTCGTGTGCGTTCCACAGGTTATGGAGGGCGCATTTTTGGATAAAGCTCTGCAGGTAGCCGTAAGCTGTTTCGCCGTCCTGTGTTCTTGCATACTTTGCTATTCTTTCTGCTTTCGACCAGCCTTTCTCTTGTGGTGCAAAATCTATGCGCATTTTCAGCGTTCTGTTGGTAGCGTCCCGCCAGGCAGGGGTAGCAGCGTTAATCAACTGACCGGGATAGGCGCCAAGTAGATGCGAGACATGCCGGTGGCTTAGTTCGCCAAACTCGCCGTAAAACTGTTCGTCGCGATACTCTTTTATCTGTCCGGATAGGCCAATTACGATTGGGTCTAACTTCGGCATCTGTTCCCTTATCTTATCTAATAACGGCGAATGGTAGCCGAGTATTTCGGCTGCCCACAGCGTGTTGCGGTGATTTTCATAGGTTGTTTGCTGGTCGAAGGTAGTACCCCACGACCGTCTGTTGCCGGCATTTTCGGGCGACATAGAAGGGTATATCAGTAATTTGTCGCTGTCGTCTGGGAACTGGCTCAGCCAGGTACTGTCGGCTGTCCGCATCATTTTGGACAGATAGAGCGACTGTTCGCTGATGAAAGGGTATAAGACATTCCTGAGCAGGTTTTTGTCCCGTGTATAGTCGTAATAATCCCAGAACATCATCGTGGTCCAAGGCCCTGTCCCCCATCCCGAATGGGAGGTAGAGCCACTTGGGCTGTAGGGCCAGTTGGAATTGCCTAACGCCCAGCCGTTCTGTCCGGCAGGGCTAAGTTGGGACGGGTTATGTTGTTGTACAAACTGGTCGGCGTACTGTCGCTGTCGGGGCAGGTAGGTGTTGGCATAGTCGATATAGGCGTCAAACAGTTCGGGAAGGTTTCCGGGAAAAGCGAGCCAATAGTTCATCTGGAGATTGATATTATGCCAATAGCCGGCTCGCCATGGCGGGTCTTGGTGTACGTTCCACATCCCTTGCAGGTTAGGAGGCAGGCCGCCTTTGCGCGATGAGCAGATGAGCAGGTAACGACCGTATTGTGTTATAAGTTCTTCTAAATAGGCGCAGTCGGCATTACTCCTGTAGTTATCAATAAGTTGGTTGGTGGGTATAATAGGCTCGATGCCGCCGAGGTCTATTCGCATTCTGTTGTACAGGCTTTTGTAGTCATTTTGATGTCTACTTAGCAGTTGTTTATACGATGTGGCGGCTGCATTTGTTATGAGCTTGGAAACTTTCTCATGCGGATGCGGGTTGCCTTTTAGTTTTTCGAGGCGGTTGCTCTGTGTCATGGCTTTGCTGTCGCCCACGACATAGTTGGTTCCTACCGCGATAAGGATGACAGCCTCGTTAGCTCCCGTAACGGTAATCGTACCGTTAGGGTTAGCAGTTAGTTTGCCACCTTTAGGGAATATTTTGAACTGTCCTTCAAACTGCAGGTTAAAGTATTCCAAAACGCCCGACAGCGTAATCAGATTGCCCGAAGCGACGATGGTTCCGTTTTTGCCCCGGTTATCGCCCTGTCTTTCGCGGTACTCACAAAGGTATGGAATCGTAGGGCGTAACGTAAAGTCAATCTTGCCTTTCTTATCTGCTGTCAATCGAATAGCCATGATAGCGTCTGGATAACTTGTAAAATATTCCCGTCGGTAGGTAACGCCACCGATGGAATACCGGACGCGGGCTACCCCTTCGTCTAACACCAATTCTCTGACATAGTCGGAATGGGCGTTACTATGTGCAAAGTCAATGAAGACCTCAGCGAAGTTGTTCATCCCACCGATGCCGGAGTTTGAATCCTGTGTGCTGTTCTCCGTGATTTGAATCCGCTCTTTTTCAACGCCTCCGAACAGGTTTACCCCCATGAAGCCGTTACCCATCGGGAACGAACAGTCAAGCCATCCCCAATCGCTGTCGGGCGCAGCCGTTGTATACCAAAGTTTAAGTTGTTTGGATAACGGCGGCTGCTGTGCCACATTGCAAGAGAGCCATGTCGATAGCACGATGGCAGTAACGAACAGGTACGCCAACGTTTTTTTTATACATGTTTTGTTTTTCATCTGTTTTTTTTTAAATTTCCCCTTTGAAGGGGGCAGGGGGATGTTCTTAATAATCATGTCGCTTGGTGTGCTAATTTTAATAAAATCATGGACATTTCATCTGTTTTTTTTTTCACCAACTTGGCATTTACTACGGCTATGAACAAAAAAAATCAAATCCCATCGAAAAATAAACGTAAAAATTTTCATAACTACTCAGGGTGTATAAAAGTCCGAAGGACTTGTATATGAATAACCCCGTGCAAACGAAGTGCAGCTCGGGGTGAAAGTGGCATCAGTTCCCTCTCAGGGTGTATAAAAGTCCGAAGGACTTT
>CAYUAK010000031.1:0-7893 GCA_964442765.1 uncultured Tannerella sp.
CTCAACCCCGTAGCGGGTTGAACTACTACGTAGTTAAAGAGGGAACTGATGCCACTTTCACCCCGAGCTGCACTTCGTTTGCACGGGGTTATTCATATACAAGTCCTTCGGACTTTTATACACCCTGAGTAATTACCAACATTACCAGGTTAGATGGACAATAGAGGTGTTCATAAAAGAAGCCAAGGGATTGTTGAATCTCGGAGGATGCCAGTCCAGTAACTTTGATGCTCAAATAGGCGATACAACCATCGTAATGATCACTCACACGAGTTTCCAGCCCGTGTGCTCTATCCGTGCTGTGTCAAATAATTACACCTCATCCAAATTCTCCCACTTGACACCTACCCGACGCAGAGCATAACCAATCTCCTTCCGATAATCGCCATAACAGGTCATCCAATGGAATCCGGGCATCCGCTCTGCTAATAGCTTGTCGGTACACGTATACTGAATATCAAACTGCGTGCGGCAGATAGGACGGAAGGGTACATCGACAATCTTCCCTTTGATACCTACCCAACGCTCAGCACTAAAAGCGGGCGCAATATGGGTTGTTACCGTTCCAAGCGGTGCATTGACCCAAGGCGCAGCGCCATAGTCGGATTCAAAATGGGTAACGATGCGTACCGGGTCAAGTGTCTTGCCGTCCATCTTACGAGGCGCCGTGCAGTGTGAGACGGTGATGATGTTGTCATGTGGATAGGTGGGGTTGCACAGGAATACGGGCTTGCCGGTGATATTGCCTAACAAGACACCACTTGGTATAGCCACAAAATCGGATTCGCAAAACGCCAGATAACCATCGTCATTGAGGGTCGTCAGCGTCAAACAGGCTGTTGTCTTTGACCTGGGAATGATAGCGCCCATGCACGAATTGACAGTGATCTTAGTCGTATCAACTCTCTGCATGATAAGGCGAAAAATATCATCTAAAACAAAACAGTTTACAACAAATTCTTCTTTTGTTTCTAACTTGGTGCCCGGTATCTTGAGGTAGTCGTCGGCCCGTTTTCTGGCTTTCGCCATCACCTGCGGGCTGGCTTTCGCCTCATCAATCAGCTTCGATAACTCATCATAGTTGACGTCATGATACTCAAACTTCCATATCTTCTTAACAAGGTCGGGGACGACATTACCTGGTTGCGCCCATGCACCGGCACCGCCTATTGTTACAACCTTGGAGCCTACCGTATTCTTCAACCCGCAAAGCGCCCGCAAACGCCAATCTATCTCTTCGATTTTGTCGGTCACGATATCTGAATGACTAATACCGGGTATCGTCTCGGCATCGGTATGCTGACGCAGAAAACGGGGACTGACTATCTCGTATTGGAGATAAACAGGCCCGCTTCGCCAACGCTGAAAAATAATAACATCCTTGCCGAAATTCTGCACACCGTTGATGTTGTAACCCGCACCATAAAGCAGTATCGTATCACACTTGGCTATGTCGGCATTATTCTTGACGTCGTTCATATTGGTCGTCGTCAAAATATCAAGAAAATCAACCGGATAATCGGCTTTGGTTTTGAGGGCTGCCAACTCGGATTTTATCCGGCTGACTTCTTCCATCGCCTCTTCGTTTGAATGGATGCCTCCCCAATTACGCCAGGAGGTCTCTTCCCTGCGTACAGGAACATCATAAACGAGAATAGGCTTGACTACTAACGGTTTCCGAGTCTTTGGCATAGGCTGGGATGCTTGCGTATTCTCCGCAACTGATGCCTGGCTCTGCAAACCGGACAAGGTGAGACCACCTAAAAGCGCACCGCCCATAGCAACAAAGTTGCGGCGCGAAATCTTCCCTGCCTGCTCCGAAACAGGCGCTTCAGAGCATGAGGGACAACAGTGACAATTGTTAAAATTTGATGACATGATGTAGAGTAATTATGAATTAAGAATTAAGAATTAAGAATTAAGAATTAAGAATTAAGAATTAAGAATTAAGAATTAAGAGAAAAAAATCAATTATGAATTAAGAATTATGAAACGAAGTTCTTTTTACGAAGTGAAAAAATTACGAATTATGAAACGAAGTTCTTTTTACGAAGTGAAAAAATAATGAATTATGAAACGAAGTTCTTTTTACGAAGTGAAAAAATTACGAATTACAAGATAAAAGATAGGGAGGGTTCTTGTGGTTCGTGTGGTTCGTAGTCATTACCATTGACTTAGCAGTTTGAAAAATCCTTTTTTACGTTCCGAATTGATCCCCCAATCTGCCGGTATGCTCTGGTAACCTTCCTCGAATGATTCTCCCGGTTTGCGGTAGTCAAAAAAGCCCCATGAAGCGCCTGCACTGGTAGCTGCGACGAAGTTATTCATCGGTTTGTCGAAATCGTAATGGTCATCTTCGTTAAACAGAATCGGTTTTGGCGTAAAGCCTTCGACTTGCTTTGTTTGTCGCACCATTTCGATTATTCGCTCCGGATTGCTTACGCCATTACCATGAATCAGGATGAAATCAGATGCCTTCACTACCTCAGACCCCGGAATGACGCCGCCGGCATAGCTTGTGCCTGCCAATAGCCGCCGACCATCAACCGAAATGCTCTTAGCATAACTAATCGCTTCGTGCACCCTTTTGGCATGTAAAATGGGGTGTACTTTATATAAATCACATTCGTTATTGATTTCGATCAGCACGTTCGTATAGCCATTCCGGATGACCCACTCCACCGTATTGCGTATGCCGTTCAAAATAGCCGCTTCATTTTCAATGCTTTTCTCCTGTCCGAAGTAAAAAATACCGAGTATAACTGCCATCCCTGATTCGTCGGCTTTATCAAGGATTCGCGTAAGCCGGTTCATATACGCCGGTTTAAGGTTTCCCTTTTCGTCGAGCGCGCTATTTTTCCAGGGTTGCGAACTTGAATAACCCTGCGGGCTGCCACCCTGCAGGTTAATAGTAAAAGCAAGCAGTCCGTTTTTACGCCAAAGCGGAATATTGTTCACAAACTCACGTGTATTCCTTTCGGCGTCCCACACTTTAGTATCCGGGTATATCCACTTATAGCGGGTACTATCGGTTTCATCATCAAAAATCCCATTCACCATACGGCTATTGGGCAGAAGCCCCTCAATCGGATACCCCCTCCAAGTTTTCCCTTCAAATGAAATCTTCCCGTTGATATAAAACGAGTTACCTTCAATCGTCACAACCGTGTTTCGCTTGGGAGGGAAGGAATAACCATTTGAAAATGAAATAATTATTAAAAAAAATAAAAGAAGTTTTTTCATATTAGCAATCAATTTTATGTTCTTCTAAAATCCGCTTCCACGCTGTAATATGCATCTCTTTAATTTCGGTAGAGTTTTTTGAATCGTCCACCAAATTTCGAGTGTAAGATTTTATAAATTCCTTGTAATCATCAATTAAAAGTAAATAGTATTTCAGGCTCGTGAAAATGCCGTTAGCAATAATGCATAAATTTGTGTCTTTTTGGATTTTAAGAACGAATTTATTAATAAAATCTTCCTCTTCCGAAGAGATGAAATTGTTTTTTGCCGTTGTCAAGATATAATAGCGCTCAATACCGGAATTTTCAGATTTTTTAAACACGTGAAAAACTAAATTCCTGTCAATTAAAATATTATGCTTAATCTCAACCATTTCGAAAGGTGTATTGTTTTTATTCCAAACTTCTATATCACCATAACCATGTTTGTCGGATGAAGTGTGAACATTCAAGAAATCCGTATTAAACTTTTTATATATTCGTCTATGGTTTTCTCGTTGCCAATACCACCGCCACCGTATTCCCGTTGTTGGAAATACGGTGGACTTGTTACTACTAAATCGACAGAATTGTCGGGTAAGGTTAGCAGTATTTCAAAGCAATCGCCACAATAGACTTTATTTAATTGTTCTTTTTTAAACATGATTATTGTAATGCTATCATCACTACCGATTTGGATGGCAACGGAACGGTTAGTGTGCTGCGGTCGATTTTGGCGCCTTTGAAATCTTTTACCGTTACGACATTGGGGTTTTCGAATGTGTTGTGGTCGTTGATTTTAGCCGATGTTAGCACCTTGCCGGTTACGCTCTTTGCCGCAAATTTTCCGAGGTCACATTCCACTGTTTGCTCCTTGTTGGGGTCGATGTTTACAAGAGTGATGTGAACTTTTCCGGAAGCATCGCGGGATGCAGAGACGCTTACCGCATCAATAGACCTTCTGCCGCCGGGTCCGCGAGGAGGCGCACTTATGCCGCCGGGTCCGGGTAATTCCAAGCGGGCGCTTGTAAAATGAACCGGCAACATCGTGGCATCCTGATGAACCTGATACAGATGGAACACCCAATAGGTTGGGGTGAGTATCATTTTTTCATCTTTTGTCAGGATAACCGCCTGTAATACATTGACAGTTTGCGCTATCTGCGCCATCTTGACACGGTCGCAATGCTTGTTGAAGATATTCAAGTTGATACCGGCAATGATGGCATCCCGCATGGTGCTTTGCTGATAGAGAAATCCGGGATTGGTACCCGGCTCGACATTATACCAGGCGCCCCATTCATCGACAGCCAGTCCGATGCGTTTCGTCGGGTCGTATTGGTCCATAACTGTCGAATGACGTGTCACCAATTCTTCCATACGTAAGGTATTCATAATGGTCGTCAGGTATTCGGCTTCATCAAACTGTGTTGCCGAGCCTTTATCATTCCATGTCCTTGGAACCGTATAGTAATGTAACGACAGGGCATTCATCCGGTTACCGACCTGCTTCATCAGCGTTTCCGTCCAGTGGTAATCGTCCGAGTTGGGACCGCCAGCAATTTTGTAGAGCCGGTTATCGCCGTAATTGCGGCAATAGGTGGCGTAACGTCGGTATTGGTCGGCATAAAACTCGGCTGTCATATTCCCCCCGCAGCCCCAATTTTCGTTGCCGACACCCCAGAATCTTACTTTCCATGGTTTTTCACGTCCATTTTGTTTGCGCAGGTTTGCCATCGGGCTTTCGCCGTCAAAGGTCATGTATTCAATCCATTTCGACATCTCTTCTACGCTGCCGCTACCTACGTTTCCGCAGATATATGGCTCTGTATCAAGTTGTTCGCACAGGTCTAAAAATTCGTGCGTTCCAAAACTGTTATCCTCTACTACCCCACCCCAATGCGTATTGACCATTTTGGGTCGTTTGTCGCGAGGACCAATCCCGTCCATCCAATGGTATTCGTCGGCAAAACAGCCGCCGGGCCAACGCAGGTTGGGTATTTTCATGTCTTTCAACGCTTTAACCACATCGTTACGAATACCGCGCGTATTGGGAATGGGCGAATTTTCGCCCACCCAAAAACCGCCATATATACAATGTCCCAAATGCTCGGAAAAATGACCGTATATATGCTTACTTATCTGATGTTCACCTTGTTCGGCGTTTAATATCAGTTTGCTCTGGGCGCTGCCGGTCAAGCAGAATACTAGCCCTGATACAATTATTAAAAATCGAAATATCATACTATTTTTTATTTCGTTGCCAAAAAATCAGAATGACAAAAGCAATAACCAAACAAGCCGGCACTAACGATACTTGCTGCAAGGTAGCAGCGCCGCCGGCTAATTCGTTCCCCAGAAGTTTAGTCTGCGTTTCAAAGATATTGCCAAGGATAGGTTGTGCAAAAGAAGCGCCAAGGAAGCCAATGCCTCCCATTATCGACAGACCAAGCGCGCCGGTAGCAGGTATCTTTTCCGAAACAAACCCCAGCATGGTTGGCCAGAAATAGGCTACGCCTAATCCGAAAACGGCAGCGCCAAGCATCGCTAAGATAAAGTTATCAACCGAATAACCCAGAATCAACAGACCTATGCACCCTAAAGCAGCCGATAATATCAGTATGGTCGTATGTTTTACTTTGTGGATAAACACACCGCCAAACGACCGCGCTAATGCCATGATACCGGTTACCCAGACTAACACTAAAATCGGATGCGCCATTGCTTTGCTCACTAAGGCGGCAATCCATTGGTTAGTACCTAATTCTGTGGCTGCTGTAAACATCATGACAAACGCCATGAATAAAAACAGCGGTCCTGTGCAGGCTTTTAACATCCCTTTGTACGAAACGCCTGAAGTAACCCGCTCGGTTTCCGGAAATTTCTGTCCCAATAACATCCATCCATACGTCAAAGCAGGGAGGAGCATGATACCCATCGCCCAGCGCCAATCTTCGATATGGGCTAAGCCCAATGCAAACACCAGCAGACCTCCAATGACTATTCCCCAGGGAAACCAGGCATGGAACATGTTCAGACGGCGTGTTTTTTCTGTCGTATACATACTTGTTATCAGCGGATTGGCAGCAGCCTCAACACTGCCGTTTGCCAAACCGATGAACAGCGTCGAAATAAACAGCGTCCAAAACCCGACAGCACACACCGTCAAAATTATCCCTATCAGATGACAGGCAAAGGCAATAGCAAAAATGCGCTTCATGCCGATGATATCTACTAACATACCGCCAAATGCCATAGCAACGGTAAATCCCCAAAAAGCAGTGCCGGTAATCCAGCCCACTTCGGTAGGGGTAAGATTAAACTCTACACCCCATGCAGTAACAAAACTTCCCCTGGTGGCAAAAGCCAATGCCGTGACCACCAATGCAACGCAACTTGCGTTGAACAAACGAACTCTATTAATTGCTGTGTCCATAAAAAAATGATTATAAAAATTTATTTAATATTTATTTACCCTTAGCCACGAACCGTTTCTGAATTGAAAATCGGCCTTAACCAAACCTACCCCCCCCCATGCTTCATCACCTCATCCACAGCTTCCGATGTTAGATGCTCGCCTACTTTCCTGTCGAAGGTTATCTTAAATGTATAGGCAAAATTGCAGGGTTTCGTTTTAGGAAACGACAGTTGAAGCCCCGCATCGGTCTGACGCCAAACGATTTTTTCATTTGAACCCAATAACTGCACATTTAGAATTTTACTATCGGCAATAGCGTTCTTATCTAACGATTTAACCATAGCGCCATCCGCATCCCAATTCAACACTATCGCATAAAAATCATTGCCTTTGGTGGTGAAACGTTTATCGCGGGCGGTATAGGCAGTGGCCGTATTGTCGGTGAACGAACCTTTGGTAGCCTCTGCTTCGCCCTCGCCATACTTTTTCCAGCAACGGGTGCCATAGATGGCTTCCCCATTTACTTTCAACCATTTTCCGATGTCTAACAACACGGCTTGCTGCTCTTCTGTGATAGTCCCGTCGGCTCTCGGACCAATGTTTAGCAGTAAGTTACCATTCTTACTAACGATGTCTATCAGGTCATGTACAATCTGCTCGGCTGTTTTGTTCTCCTCTCCGTCGATGTAACACCACGATTTCTTTCCAATCGAAGTATCTGTCTGCCATGGAAATAGCATCATCTTGCCTGATTTGCCCCGCTCTACGTCCCATACCTGAATATTGGTAGGATAACCCTGCTTGGTGTTTACGGCTACCTGCTTGCCCCAATCTAACGCATTGTTGTAATAATAAGCTAAAAACTTGTTGAAATAGGGCATCAGAACGGGATTATTGACTGTCCAGTCGAACCAAATCAGGGAAGGCTGATATTTATTCACTAACTCGTAGGTGCGCGTTAGCCATTCACGTGCCATTCTCTCGTTATAAGCCTCGTTGGGCAGCCTCCATCCGTAAAGCGCTATCGTCGTATCCTGCACATCCGACGGAAACCTCAATCCGCCATTATAAAACCAGGCATTTTCGGCACGATGCGATGAAAGACCAAAGACCATCCCTTCACGCTCTATGGCTTTCTTCAACAACCCTACAATGTCTTTTTTGGGTCCCTTCTTCACCGCATTCCACTCGTTTAAGTCGCTGTCGTACATCGAAAAACCGTCATGATGCTCGGCTACCGGCACTACATACTTG